>SLSM01000406.1 GCA_007130445.1 Trueperaceae bacterium
CGAACTCGTTGATGAAGCTGATCTTGGTCGCCAGGAACGAGTTGGCCGCGTACTTGGTCAGCTCGGCGCTGGTCGTGGTGGTGGTGATCAGGCTCGGCAGCGGGTAGCGCTCGGGGCGCGGCGTGGCGACGGGCGCCTCGAAGGTCTGCTCGAGCAGCGGCGCGAACAGCTCGCGCAGCGTCGCGATCGCAGCCGGGTCGTCGGCGCCGATCACGATCCGGTCGGGGTAGAAGGTGTCGAGCATCGCGCGGCCCTCGGCCAGGAACTCGGGGTTGCTCGCCACCGCCACGCGGGCGTCGACGCCGCGCTCGACGAGCGCGCGGTGGATGATCCCTTCGACGTGGCGGGCGCTGCCGATCGGCACGGTGCTCTTGTTCACCACCACCAGGTCGGCGCCGGGCTCGATCGCCGCGGCCACGTCGCGCGCCGCCTGGTCGACGTACTGCAGGTCGGCGTCGCCGTCGGGCCGGGTGGGCGTGCCCACCGCGATCATCACCACGCCGGGCCCCTTCAGCGGCGGGATGGTCGTTTCGAAGCGCGTGCGCCCCTTGACCTCTCCCAGCAGCTCGGTCAGGCCGGGCTCGAAGATCGTGGCCGTGCCGGCGCGCAAGCGCTCGACCACGTCGCTCTTGACGTCGACGCAGGTGACGTCGTGCCCGAGGTAACTGAGCGCCAGGCCGGTGGTCAGGCCGACGTAGCCGGTGCCGATGATGGTGACGTTCATGCACCCATCATCGCGCATCGGTGCGCTCCCGCCGCGTACGAGTGCCCACAGCGCGGCTGCGACGGGAACCCGCGCGCGCTCAGCGACCGGTTCGTTCCAACAGCGCCAGCGGCGTGCGGAAGAGGATCTCGAGGTCCCACCACACCGACCAGTTGCGCACGTACGCCGCCTCCATCGCCTGGCGCTCCTCGAAGGTGACGTCGTTGCGGCCCTCCACCTGCCAGTAGCCGGTCATCCCCGGCCGGGCCAGCACGATCAGGTCGCGCTCGCTGCCCATCTGCTCGAGTTCGCGCACCAGGTAGGGGCGCGGCCCCACCAGGCTCATGTGGCCGGCCAGCACGTTGAACAGCTGCGGGAACTCGTCGATCGAGAAGCGTCGCAGCAGCTGGCCCGCGCGCGTGACGCGGGGGTCGTCGGTGAGCTTGTGGAAGCGCTCGTACTCGTCGCGCAGGGCGGGGTCGCCGGCCAGCAGGTGCTCGAGGCGCGCCTCGGCGTCGGCGTGCATGGTGCGGAACTTGACGCACCGGAAGACCGCTCCGTAGCGCCCCACGCGCTGCGCCAGGTAGAGCGCGGGGCCGCGCGAGTCGAACCGGATCCAGATCCCGATCGCGAGCAGCGCGGGGCTGAGCAACGCGAGGATCGCGGCCGCCCCGGCGACGTCCATGGCGCGCTTGACGACGCGATTGGTGCGCGACGCCAGCTGGTTCCTGACCTGCAGGCCCAGGCTCGTGCCGAGCGGCGCCGCGACCACCGACGACGCCGGTACGCCGTGCAGGTCGGGCACGAACTGCACGAAGCGCAGCGCCGGCTCGGCGCGGCGCAGCACCTCGTCGTAGCCGATGCGACGGCCGGCGTCGGGCGTCACGATCACGTGATGGATGGCGTGGTCGCGCAGGAAGTCCCAGGCATCGTCGATGCCCGCCGTGATCGGCAGGTCGCCCACGCGCCGCCCCGGGTCGCCGAACGCGGCGATCGGGTGCAGGCCGACCCCCGGATGGTCGGCCAGGTAGCGCGCCACCTGCTCGGCGCGCTCCCCGGTGCCGAGGATGACCACGGGTCGACCCCACAGCCGTGCTGAGCGCAACCCCTGCTTCGTGAGCAGCCGTGCGAGGGGCGCCAGCACGACCGCCACGACGCCGACGAGCACGATGGCGCCGGTGCCGAGCGGCGCGGTCCCCGGCAACGCGAACGCGATGAACCCGAGGCTCACCGTCGCAGCCGCGGCCGCTCGCACCGATCGAGCCAGCTCGTCGTGCGCCGCGCGCCCGTACCCCGGGTACAAGCCGCTCCACCACGCGAACGCCGGCCACAGCAGCGTGGCGTACACCAGGGCCGGGTTCGACCAGCCGCGCACGAGCGCCTCGACCGCGTCCGCGCTCGCCGCGGCGAGGCCGAGCGAGATCGCGGTCGCCGCCACGAGCACGTCGGACGCGGCGAGCGCCACCCGCACGGCGCCGGCGCTGCCGTAGCCGGTCTGCGTCTGGGCCACCTCGCGGGCGCCGACCGCCCGCCAACCGAGCATGGCCGCGAGCGGGTAGATCAGCGCGCCGTTGAGCAGCGTCGTCTCGAACAGGTTCAGGACCACCACCGCGGCCAGGACGATCGCCATCGCGCGGTCGCGCTGTTGCAGGGTGCGCAGGGCGAGGGCGCCGGCGAGCAGCAGCAACCCGACGAGTCCCATCACCCCGCGCTCCAGCCAGGTATCGAGCACCAGGCTGTGGGCGTGGGCGGCGACGGGTCGGAAGCGCGACTCGCTGGACTGGAGCGCCTCGGTCGCGCTCTGGAACCCGGTCGGTCCCCAGCCGAGCCACGGGCGTTGTGCGATGGCCTGGACGGCCTCGCGCCACATGGGCAGGCGCGCCGCGCGCAGGTCGGCCAGGCGCACGTCGCTGGCGTTCGGCACGTACGGCAGGACCTCGGCACCCTCGATCAGCTGGAACTTTGCGAACGTCGTCGTGGCGCCGAGCGCCGTGGACCGGTCGGGGACGGCGCCGACGTACCACACCAGCGGAGCGTCGGCCTGGTAGCGGAACGCCACGTGGCCGTGCGCCCAGCCGTCGTCGCCCACGCTCACGTCGGCGCCGAGGATCGTGAAGTGCTGCGTGGCGTTCGTGAGCCACGAGCCGTTGCGGTACGTGGCGGCGAGGTTCGCGTCGCGGCCGCCGCCAGGGCTCACGCCCCAGCCGTCGAGCCCCGGCTGCACCGCGTCGTCGATCGCCCACGACACGGCCAGCACGTACTCGCGCTGCGGCCGGAGCTCCACGATCTGCTGCAGCCGCGCGTACGCAGCGGGGTCGGTCTTCGTGACCGCGAAGCCGGTGCGATCCACGCCGTCGATGCGCACCTGCGTCTCGGTTGCGCTGACGCCGAGCGGGTACCACCACTCACCCGACGCCTCGGTGCCGCGGAACAGGTTCGCACCGGCGGCCGGCGCGACGAGATCGAATCGGAAGCCGGTACGCCCCAGGCCGACGCTCTCGCCGAGACCCGACGCGGCGAACAGCATGACGGCGATCAACGCCCACTCCGCGCCGACGGTGGTGCGAGTGCCGCGGCGACGCAGCAGACGCAGGCCGACGGCGACCAGCAGCCACGCGAGCACGGCCTCGTGGGCACCGGACGCGAGCGCCGCCAGCGCGCCGAGCGCCAGCGCCACCGTTCGCAGGGCGGCCGAGGGCACCACGACGGCCAGGAGCGCCGCCAGCAGCACCATCGCGTGCCCGAACAGCGCCGGATTGCCCGACCAGGCGAAGACGTCGAGCACGGAGCGCGCCGGTTCGATGCGCCACTGCGCGCTCTGTCCGAGACCGAACGTCAGCGCGGCGGCGAAGCCGACGAGCAGGCCGGCGGCGACGTCGAACGACAGTTGCGTCCCCGCGATCGAGCGGCGCACCGCCGCCGCGGCCCGGAAGATCAGCCACACGGCCACCACCTGCGCCGTCGCGCCGATACCGGCCCACACATGCCCCGTCACGATCCAGGGTGTACCGAGCAGCAGCGCCGAGAACCACCACCAGCGGTCGGCGCGCTGGAGCTCGAGGCGTCCGCTGGCGATGGCCAGGAGGGCGACGTAGGGGCCCAGCGTCGGCACGCCCGCGAAGCTCGCGCCGGCCAGGAAGGCGAGGCCGCGGCGCCTCAACGACGGGGCTTTCGGAGTGGCCACGCCACAAACTGTACCGCTTCGGCGAGTGATGTTGCCACGAAATCAGTGGATGCCGCCAGCGAGCCGAGGTCGTGCGCGCGGTCGCGTGTCGGGCGGTATCATCGACGGCGTGGCGAAACGCGTCCTGATGGTGCTGCACGACCTGCGCGTGGGTGGCGCCGAGCGCGTGGTGCTGCGGCTCGCCGGTGCCTTCGCCGAGCGCGGCGCCGACGTCGAGCTGATCACGCTGGGCGGCGGCGGCCCGCTCGAGCGCGAACTCGCCCCCGGGGTGCGCCACACCGCGCTCGCGGCGCGGCGCGTGCGCACCGCGGCCCCGAGCCTCGCTCGCCACCTGCGGCGAACGCGGCCCGACGTCGTGATCGCTACGCTGCCCCACGTGAACGTGATCGCTGCGGCGGCGCACCGGCTGGCGGGCTCGCGGGCGAGGTTGCTCCTGCGCGAGGCGAACGACCCCACGTTCGAGCATCCCCGCCGCGGCCCCGGCGCCTGGCTCGCGCGTCTCGCCTACGCCCGTGCCGACGTCGTGGTCGCGCTCACGCACGGGAACGCCGCGGCGATCCGACGCGTCTTGCGCGTGCGCGCGGAGCGCGTCGAGGTCATCCCGAACCCGGCGCCGTCACCTGCCTCGCTCGGCGCCCTCGATGCCCGCGGGGCGCCGAGGGGGTACCCGGACGACGCCCCGCCGGGGCGGCCGCGGCTGCTGTGCGTCGCCCGGTTGACGCCCCAGAAGGACCACGCGACGCTGCTCGAGGCCTTCGAGCTGGTCCGGGACACGTTCGACGATGCGGTGCTGGCGCTCGTCGGGGACGGTCCCCAACGTGCGGCCATCGAGGCGCGGATCGTCGCTCGAGGCCTCGCCGACCGCGTCCACCTGGCGGGAACGGTCGTCGACACCGGCCCGTGGTGGTCGTGGGCCGACCTACTGCTGCTGACGTCGCGCTGGGAGGGCTTCCCGAACGTCCTGCTCGAGGCCCTCCAGCACGGCGTGCCCATGGTCGCCACCGACTGTCCGACGGGGCCGCGCGAGGTGCTCGACGGCACGCGCGTCGGCGAACTCGTACGCGTCGGTGACGCGGGCGCCGTCGCGGCGGCCGCCCTGCGGCTGCTCGCAGACCCGCCCGACCCGGCCGCGCTGCGCCGCCGCGCCGCCGACTTCGCGCTCGACGGCATCGCCGAGCGCTGGTGGCGCTTGCTGGAGCGGCCGTCATGAGGTTCGCGTCGTGAGATGGGTCGTCTCGCGAGAGCGGTTGCGCAGGCACGCCAACGACACGTTCCTCGTCGTCGTCGTGGCCATGCAGGCCGGCGCGCTGGCGCCCTGGTTCGCGAGCGGACGCGGCGTCGGCGACGGCCTGGTCCTGCAGGCGGCCTTCGCCGCCGCCTACCTCGTCGCCGCGCTCCTGCTCTTCGGCCGGCTCGTCCGTCGGCGCCGGGTGCGCTTCAGCCCGTGGCTGTGGTGGCCACTGGCGTTCTTCGCCCTCGCAGCCGCCTCGCTCCTCTGGTCCGACATCCCCAGCCTCACGCTCCGGCGCGTCATCGCGCTGGCCGGCACGCTCGTGTTCGCGATCTGGATCGCCGAGACCATGGACCCACGCCGCGCCCTGCGCAACGTGGCGTTCGGACTGCTCGCCATCGCCGTCGCCTCCTTCGTCCTGCTCGCCATCGCCCCGCAGATGGCGATCCATGCGTCCGGCCCGCATGCGGGCAACTGGCGCGGCGCGCTGTTGCACAAGAACCTCCTCGGCCGCGAGATGGCTCTCGCGACCACGCTCACGTTCGCGCTGGCGGTGGTCGCGCCGCGGCGACAGCGACTCGCGTGGCTCGCCGTCGCCGCGGCGACGGCGCTCCTCGTGATCGGTGCTCGATCCGCCACGGGTCTGGTGCTGCTCGCCGTCGGGGTGGCAACCGTGACGTTGCTGGCGATCCCGGCCGTGGGCCAGCGCGAGCGCATGGGGCGTCGCGTCCTGGTCGTCGCGGCACTCGTCAGCGCGACGGCGGTGGTGGGCGCGCTCGGCCTCGTCCTCCTCGACGCGCTCGGCCGCGACCTGACCTTCACGGGACGCGACCGGATCTGGGAGGTCACCGTCGCGCTGCTGCGCGACCGGGCCTGGACCGGTGCCGGCTTCGGCGCCTTCTGGGACGGACCCGGCGGGGCGCAGGTCAGCGCCACCCTCGGCTACTACGTGGGCCACGCCCACAACGGCCTGCTGCAGGCAGCGACCTCGCTCGGGATCCCGGGCGTGCTGCTGGTGCTGACGCTGCACGTCGGGGCCATCGTGCGCGCGTCGCGAGCGGCCGCGTTCCGCGCTGCGCGCCCCCTCGCCCTCGGGTTCCTCCTGCACTTCGCGGTGCTCACGGCGAGCGACGCGGTCATGAGCGGCCCGAACTCGCTCTCGCTGACCATCGCGCTGGCGCTCGTCCTGATGCGACCGGGCGAGGCTGCCGACGGCGCTGCGGCGTCCGAGCGTCGCTGCGACGCCGTGCGACCGGCGCACGTCGCTTGCGACGGGGCGACCGCGTGAGCGTCCCGAGCGGTGAGCGCCAGCCGCTGGTCTGGTTGATGCAGCGCACCGACGCCGCCGGCGGCGTGACCGTGATCATGGACGCGCTCCTCGAGCACCTGCAATCCCGGCGCGCATGGCGCGTCGAGAAGGTGGTGCAGCGCGATCAGGGCACCTCGCGGACCCAGAGGCGGCTGCCGCGCTGGCGGCGAGCTGCGCTCGACGTCGCGGCGGCGGCGCGCTTGGCGCGCTCGCTGGCGAGCGATCGACCCGACCTGGTCCTCACCTTCACGCCGGCCTTCGGGACGGCAACGGCCTGGCTCGCGCGGCGCTACGGCGGCCGCACCGTCTTGAGCCACCACCTGCAGCGCGACGCCATTGGCCGCCTCGCGTCGCGCGCCGTGGCGCTCGGCGAGCGCCACGCGCTGTTCGCCGCCACGATCGCCTGCTCCCACGCCGTGGCCGCCGACTTCCCCGAGACGCGCTCGCTCGAGGTCGTGGTGAACGGCGTTCCGGACGTGCGTGAGGGCGCCGACGAGAGCGCCGACCGGGCGTGGCTCGCCGCGAGCCACGGCGTGCCCATGGGGCCGCCGATCGCGTTCGCCGCCGGGCGACTCGCGCCCGTGAAGGGCTACCCGGTGTTGATCGACGCCCTGCCCAGCGCGCCCGAGTGGCACCTCGTGATCGCGGGTGACGGCAGCGAGCGCGGCGCGCTGGAAGCGCGCGCCCAGGCGCTCGGCGTCGCCGAGCGCCTGCACCTGCTCGGCCGCGTCCCCGGGCCCGTCGCCTGGTCGCTCATGCGCTGCGCCGACGCCTACGTCCAGCCCTCGCGCGCCGAGGGCCTCAGCCTCGCCCTGCTCGAGGCCTTCGCCATGGGCGCCGTCGTGGCGGCGAGCCCGATCCCTCCGAACCGCGAGGTGGTCGCGCCGGGCGACGTCGGGCTGCTGGTCGCCGACGACCCCGTCGCCTGGGCGGCCGCGTTGCGGCGGCTGCGAGACGAGCCAGGTCTGGGCTCGACGCTGCGTGCGCGCGCGCGCGCCGCGTACGAGGGCGCGTACCGCGAGGCGCGCATGCTCGAGGGCTACGAGCGGGTGCTCGCGCGCGTCCTCGCGGGTCCGCGATGAACGGGTCACGCGCGGACCGTGGCGTCGTGGCCGTCGTCGCCGTGGTGCTCGTGGCCGTGGCCGTCGCCGCCGTCGTCGGTCCCTTGGCGGCACGCAACCGTCCGGAGGGGACGTGGGACGTCCGCGCGGTCGAGGTGATCGCTGCCGCGGCGGCCGGCGCGCCCGTGACCGCCTTCGTCGACGCCTCGTGTGCGGCGTGCCGCGACCCGCTGCTGCAGCTGCGCGTCTGCCCCGCCGCGTCCGGGACCGGCGCGATCGACGCCGCGACCTGCGACGTCGCGGCGCGGCGCGCGCCCGGCGACGGCGTGACCGTCGTGCGCTACGCGCGCCCGCTCGCGCCTGGGACGCATCGTGTCGAGGTCCTCTTCCTGGCGCGCGACGGACTCGGTGCCGCGCGCTCGGTGGCGAGGGTGGAGGCCTGGGTCGATGTCCGCTGAGCGGCGCGCGGCGCAGGACCGCTGGCGCCGCGGCAGGTACGCGCCGTCCAGGCGCGCGCTCGTGATCGGCGCCGTGCTCGTCGCGGCCACGCTGGCCGCCGCGTGGCTCGTGGACGACGCCGCGGCACTCGGCCCGGTCACGCTGACCACGAGTCCGACCCTGACGCTGCCCGGCGACGCGGACTGCGGCCGCTGGCACCTCGTCGCCGGCCGTGGCCAGGTGCGCGGAGCGGTCGTCTCGCTCTTCACGGACGGCGTGGCGGTCGCGCGCGCCTGTGACGATGCGGCACGAGCGCTGCTGCTCGAGGGCTCCAGCGCACGCGGCGTGGGCGCATTCGCCGTCGTCAGCGACGCGGACGGCCTGCGTTTCGACGCCTTCGTCGACGCGAGCGTCACGCTCTCGGTGCGGGGCGACGTGCGCGTCGCCTTCACCAACGACCTCGCGACCGCGGACGAGGACCGCAACCTGCATGCGACGCTTCGCTGAGGGTGCGCTCTGGGCCGTGCTGCTCGCTGCGGCGGGCACCTTCCCGGCGGCCTCCGCCCTCGCCACCGCCCTCATCGTGGCGGCCGCCGTCCACGCTGCGCCCGACCGCGCACTGCCGCGGCTGTCACGGCGCCTGAGGGCGGTGTGGCCCACCGGACTGCTCGTGTCGGTGCTCGGGCTCGTGCTCGTCCACACGCTCCGAGGCGCGCCCTGGATCGACCTCGTCGGCCTGCTCGTGTGGGGCGCGGTGCTCGCCGTCGCGCTGCCCGGCGCCGGTGACACCGCCGCGCCGCGGCGCGCGAGCGTTCGCGACGGGGTCCTCGTCGGCTCCCTGGTTGCCGTGGCGATGCACCTCGCCGCGGCGGCTCCCGACCTCGTCGCCGCTCTCGGCAGCGGCGCGGTGCGCGCCTCGGGCATGACCGGGCACCCGAACGTCCTGGCGCCGGCCCTGCTCGTCGTCGCGGCGACGCTCGCCGTGGTGATCCGCGGCGTCGGCGGCGCGCGGCGCGTGGCGGCGCTCGTGGCCCTCGCGCCGACGCTGCTGCTGGTCCTGGCGTCGGGCTCGCGTGCCGCGGCGCTC
>SLSM01000007.1 GCA_007130445.1 Trueperaceae bacterium
ACACGGCGGCGTCGCCTCGGATGTGCTCGCCGGACAGGTCATAGAAGAAGAGCTGCCCGGGCACGGCGGTGACGCTGGACAGCGTGAGCGTGGCCGGGGGCGACTGCGTTCCGCACGAAGCCAGGATCAAAGTGAGCCCGACGATGAGCGTGGTGACGACGCGGCCGGTACGGCCTGTGTGCACGGCGGCAGATGGACGCACCTTCGTGGGCATGCTCCCAACATGACGCGGCGAGGGCTCCCGAGGCTGTGACCGTTGCCGACTCGGCCGCTTCAGCGCCCGAAGCGGCGCTCGCGCTGCTGGAAGCTGCGGATGGCGCGCAGGAAGTCGATCTTGCGGAACTCCGGCCAGAAGGCGTCGCAGAAGTAGAACTCGCTGTACGCCGTCTGCCACAGCAGGAACCCGGAGAGGCGCACCTCGCCCGAGGTGCGGATCACGAAATCGGGATCGGGCGTGCCGGCCGTGTAGAGGTGGCGCTGGATCTCGTCGATCGACAGTCCCTCGGCCGCCTGGCGCAGGTCGTCGCCGGCGTCGGCGTGCTCGTACAGCAGCCGCTTGACGGCCGCCACGATCTCCTCCCGGCCGCCGTAGCCCAGCGCGACGTGCAGGTGCAGGCGGTCGAAGTGGGCCGTGCTGGCCTCGAGCTCGCGCAGCGCCTGCTTGGTCGGCTCGGGGAAGTCGTCGATATCGCCGATCACCCGCACCTGGACGCGGTGCGCGATCAGCCGCTCGTCGGTCAGGAACTCGCGCGCCTGCTTGGCGAAGAGCGAGTGGAGGTGCGCCACCTCGTCCGGTGGCCGGCCGCGGTTGTCGCTCGAGAAGCCCCACAGCGTCATGTGCGTGATGCCGAGCTCGAGGGCCCACTCGAGCACGTCGCGGGCCTTGCCGGCGCCGTGGTCGTGGCCGCTGGCGGCGTCCATCCCGAACGCGCGCGCGAAGCGGCGGTTGCCGTCCATGATGACGCCGACGTGGCGCGGCAGCTTGCCCCCCGTGGCCACTTGGGCCAGCAGTCGGCGTTCGTACAGCCAGTACAGCCAGCGGTCCCAGCTGCGCGCGAGCCGCCGCACGAGGCCGCCGCCGGCGCGACCGACGTCGTCGCGGGCGGGCTCGAGCCGTGGCCGTGGGGCTTCTACCGACATCGCAGATGAGTCTACCGCCGCGGGATGGGCGTCGGCCCGACCGGCGCGGCCACACGGGCCGCATCGCCACTCGTGCGCGATTGTGCACGTTTCGGTCACAATGGTGCTCACGCTGACCGGACGGTGCGCACCTGATGCGCGCTAGGTGGCGATCCGAACGTCATGGCGTTGTCATGCACGTGCGCTCGGCATACACTGATCCGACATTCCAACGATCCGCTCCGCGCCCGAACACGGGTCGGTGGCGGACGACCGCTACGGCCGCCACGCACGCAGGTGTCCAGGCGCCGGGCCTCGAGGCCGCGGTCAGAAGGGGTCGACCATGCTGCCCAGATTGCCGTCCCATCGCCAGGCATCCGCGCTGCTCGCAGCGCTCGTGGCCGCTGCGCTGCTCGCCTTCGCTACAGCCCAAGCGGAGGACTGGAGCGCCGTCGAGGAGGCCGCCCTCGCGGAGGGTCGACTCGTCGTCTACTCCACCACCAGCCGCACGGTCCCAGCCGGCGAGAGCTTCCAAGCGCTCACCGGCATCCAGGTCGAGGTCGTCCGCCTCGGCGAGCAGGACCTCATCGAGCGCGCCTTCCAGGAGAGCCGCGCCGGCGTGCGCAACGTCGACATGATCGTCGTCGAGGACTGGCCCGCTGCACGCGAGTTGCTCGCCAACACCGGCTACTTCGTCAACTACGTGCCGCCCACCGCCGCCGAGCGGTTCGCGCCGCACCATCAGGACCCGCTGGTCCTCGGGTACATTAACCGCATCTTCGGCTTCAACACCGAGAAGCACGACGAGGACCCGTTCACGAACGTCTGGGAGCTCACGATGCCGCAGTACAGCGGCCGCGTGATGATCCGCGACGTCGCGATCACGGGCGAGCACCAGAACGCCTTCACCGAGTGGGTCCGTCGCAGCGACGAGCTCGAGGCCGCCTACACGGAACTGACCGGCGAGGCGCTCCAGATGACCGAGCCCAACGCCGGCCTCGAGTTCATCAAGCGCTTCTTGCAGAACGACCCGATCATCATGACGAGCGACACGCGCATCGCCGAGGCCGTCGGCGCACGCGGTCAGGACGACCCGCCCTACGGGATGTTCTACGTCTACTCGAAGCACCGCGACATCCCGCTGCAGGACCTGGCGCTGGCCGACTCGCGCGCCATCCAGCCGACGCTCGGCTACTACTACCCGATCGTGCTGCAGCTCGCCTCGGACGCGCGCAACCCGAACGCGGCCAAGATGTTCATGGAGTACCTCGGTACCCTCGAAGGCTTCGCGCCCTGGGCCGACTCCCCCGGCGTCTACACCCCGAACCCGGACCAAGTCCCGTTCGAAGGCGACATGCCCCTGGCCTGGTGGGAAGAGCAGCTGTGGGGCTACGACCTGGACTTCGCCGTGCAGAACCGCGGCATCGTGCTCGACACCTGGTTCCGCTACGCGCAGCGCTGACCAGCACTGAACGCCCACGCGGCCCATGCCTCGCCTGAGGGCGTCGGAGCCGCCGTCGACGAACGAATGGCGCGCGTCATCTCGCCCCCGGGCGGTGCGGGGCGGCGCGCGCCCGCCGTAGGTCCTCCGCGGCCCCGAGTCGCACCCATACGAGGAGCCGAACCGTGCGCATGGCGCTGCGCCGCTTACGACTGAACTTCACCCCGCAACGGATCCTGGCGGTGCTGTTCCTGCTGGTGCTCGGCTACCTCGTGGTCGTGCCCCTGGGCGTCATGCTGCAGGAGACGTTCACCGTCCACCCGATGGAGCGCTTCCAGATTCCCGGTTCGGTGACCGGCGACTTCACGACCGCCCACTGGGAGCGCACCTTCGTCGGCCCGAACGCGCGACCGTTCTTCTACCGGCCCCTCATCAACACGCTGATCATCTCGTTCGGCCTCTCGGCCCTCGCGCTGGTGATCGGTGGCCTCCTGGCCTGGCTGGTGGTGCGGACCAACCTGCCGTTCAAGGGGCTGATCTCGAACGCGGCGATCATCCCCTACATCATGCCGTCGTGGACGCTCGCGCTCGCGTGGATCACGCTCTTCAAGAACCAGCGCATCGGCGGGCAGCCGGGCATCTTCCAGGCGCTCACCGGCATCGCGACGCCCGACTGGTTCGCGTATGGCCTCTTCCCGATCACGATCACGCTGGCGCTGCACTACTTCCCGTTCGGCTTCATGCTCATCGGCGGCGCCATCCGCAACATCGACGCGCAGCTCGAGGAGTCCGCCGAACTCCTGGGCGCATCACGCGCCACCATCTTGCGCCGCGTGGTCTTCCCGCTCGTGCTCCCCGCCATCTTCAGCACCTTCCTGCTCACCTTCAGCAAGGGCCTCGGGACCTTCGGGACACCCGCGTTCCTGGGCGGTCCGGTGCGCGAGTTCGTCCTCAGCACGTCGCTGTACGCCAACCTGATCGGTCAGCGGCCCGGCATCGCCTACATCGCCGCGGTCGTGATGATCCTGATGGGCGTGCTGGTGCTCTACATGGACCACAAGATCATCGGCGCCCGCCGCAGCTTCGTCACGATCTCCGGCAAGGGCGCGCGTGCCGGGTCGGTCGACCTCGGGCGCTGGCGCCTGCCGGTCGCCGCCGGCGTGTTGCTCTTCCTGTTCAGCGTCATCGCAGTCCCCATCGGCGCCCTCGCGATCGACACGCTCATGCTCCGACCCGGCATCTACCGGCTCGAGAACCTCTCGCTGCACTACTGGATCGGCGAGGCCAGCCTGGCGATCGGACTGGGCACCGGCGAGCCGGGCATCCTGCGCAACAGCCAGCTCATGGGAGCGCTCGCCAACACCCTGCGCCTGGCCTTGGTGGTCGCGCTGGTGTGTGGCGTGCTCGGCATGCTGATCGGCTACACCGTCGTGCGGTTGCGCGGCACCACCGTGTCGCGGCTCTTGGACCAGCTCTCGTTCCTGCCGTACCTGATGCCGTCGATCGCACTCGGCTCGATCTTCCTCGCGCTCTTCGCGGTCGCGCGCGGCCCGATCCCGTCGCTCTACGGCACCTTCTGGCTGTTGGCGATCGCCTGCATCGTGAGCTATCTCCCGTACGCCGTGAAGGCCGGCATCAACGCGATGATGCAGATCGGCCCCGAACTGGAGGAGGCGGCCATCATGTCGGGCGCCTCGTGGTTCACGCGCATGCGTCGGATCCTCTTCCCGGTCCAGAAAGCCACCTACTTCTCCGGCATGCTGCTGCCCTTCATCTCGGTCACCCGCGAGCTGTCGCTCCTGATCCTGCTCGTCACGCCGGCGACGCAGCTCGCCACCACCATCACGCTGCGCTACACGGACCGAGGTTGGTACCCGTACACCAACGGGATGGTCTTGCTCTTGGTGATCATCGTCATCACCACCACCGCCCTCTCGCGACGCATCATGAAGACCGACCTCGCGAAGGGACTGGGAGGCTGAGATGCCCGCGATCGAACTCCGGCGAGTGCTCAAGCGCTTCAGCGGCGACTCGGTCGCCGTGCGCGACCTCGACCTGACCATCCCGGACGGCTCCTTCACCACGCTCCTGGGGCCCTCGGGCTGCGGCAAGACGACCACGCTGCGCATGGTCGCGGGCCTCGAGATGCCGACCGACGGCACGATCGTCATCGGCGACCGCACCGTCTTCTCGCTCGAGCAGGGCCGCTCGGTGCCGCCGTCGAAGCGCGGACTCGGCCTGGTGTTCCAGAGCTACGCGCTGTGGCCGCACTTGACGGTTCGGCAGAACATCGCCTTCGGGCT
Source organism: Trueperaceae bacterium (assembly GCA_007130445.1). Lineage (GTDB taxonomy): Bacteria > Deinococcota > Deinococci > Deinococcales > Trueperaceae > CSSed10-48. Next base: position 4,864 of record SLSM01000007.1, read on the forward strand.
CGAGGTGCAGAGGGTCGGCAAGGCCGAGACGACGACGCGTGTGGAGGAGGTCGCTGCGGCGCTGCAGATCGAGGCCTACCTCGAGCGCTACACCAGCGAGCTCTCGGGCGGCCAGCAGCAGCGTGTCGCGATCGCGCGCGTGCTCGTGATGCGCCCCGGCGTGCTCCTCCTCGACGAGCCGCTCAGCAACCTCGACGCCACGCTGCGCATGGACATGCGCGCAGAACTCAAGCGCCTGCACCACGAGACGGGCGCGACGGTCGTCTACGTCACCCACGATCAGCTCGAGGCGTTGACCATGTCGACCCACATCGCGCTCATGCGGGAGGGCGTGCTGCAGCAGTTCGCGCCGCCGCTCGAGCTGTACGCACATCCCGCAAACCGTTTCGCCGCAGACTTCCTCGGCAACCCGCGCATCAACCTCGTCCCGGGCCTCGTCGACGACGGCGCCATCGCGTGCGGCGCGTTGCGCGTACCGGTGGCGCCCGGTACGCACCTCGACGCCGGTCGGGGCGCACCCGTGACGGTCGGGTTGCGCTCCGAGGAGCTGTGGCTCGAGCGCGAGGACGGCCCGGGCCGCGCCGCGGCGCGTATCAGCTCGGTCCTCCCGACCGGTGCCGACTGGTATTACCGGGTGGCGCTCGGGAACGACGCGGTCACGGTTCGGGACGACCGCTACACCGATCTGCGCGAGGGCGACGACGTCTGGCTCGTGGCGACACCGAACCCGCTGAAGGCGTTCGACGCCGACGGCCGTTCGTGCACCGCGGCCGCCGGTCGCGAGGCGCCGAGCTCGCCGGTTGGCCCCACCGCCGAGCTGGCCGGCGAGGGCATCGACGGTCGGCCCGTCGGCGGCGGTCGCGCCGCCCGGGAGGGAGCCACATCATGACCACGACGTCCAGACCGCACCTCCTCGTCGTGACGGGGATGTCCGGCGCCGGCAAGACGCTGGCGATGAAGGCCCTCGAGGACCTCGACTTCTTCTGCATCGACAACCTGCCACCGAGCTTCCTGCCGCAGCTCACCAAGCTCCAGCACCTGGCGTCGGACTCCGGGAGGCGCGTGGCCGTGGCCATGGACGTGCGCGGCGGCGCCATGTTCGCCGATCTGTTCGCCGCGCTCGACGCGCTGCAGGAAGCCTCGGTGCCGCACCAGATCCTCTTCCTCGACGCCGCCGACGACGTGCTCGTACGGCGCTTCTCCGAGACACGGCGTCGCCACCCGGTGGAGGAAGGACGCAGCCTGTTCGAGCAGATCGCCGCCGAGCGCCGCATCCTCGCCGGGCTCCGTGACCGTGCCGATCTCGTCCTCGACACGACCGGCATGACGGGGCACGACCTCAAGCACCGCTTGGCGCGCATCGTCGCGGGGCGCAGCCTCGAGGAGGGCCTCGAGGTCGACGTCACCAGCTTCGGGTTCAAGCATGGTGTGCCGCTCGATGCCGACCTGATGTTCGACGTCCGCTTCCTCCCGAATCCCTACTACGACGTCGCGTTGCGGCCCCAGACCGGGCTCGACGCCCCGGTGCACGACTACGTCATGGCGCAAGCGGGTGCCGGCGAGCTCGTCGACGACGTTGCGGGCTTCGTGCAGCGCTACCTGCCCCGCTTCGCCGAAACCGGTCGCCCGCGCCTGACCGTCGCGATTGGTTGCACAGGTGGTCAACACCGCTCGGTCGCGCTCGCAGAGCGGATCGCCGAACGCCTGCGCGAGCGTCACGCGAACGTGGCCACCTTCCACCGCGACATGCCGCGCCTGGAGCGTGCCGGCGACGAGCGTCCCGACGAGCCGAGCGCCGCCAGTACGAGTCGCCGGCGCGGCGGGCATGGCGGTGGCTGAGCGAGCACGCCCAGCAGACACGGGCGGATCCCCGGGTGGCGCCGGACGCGCCATCCGCGAGCGCCGCGGCGCCGTCATGCTGGCCATCCACACGCGCGGCACGTGCAGCGTGGCCGACCTCGCGGTCATCGCCGGGGCCTCCGAAGCGACGATCCGGCGCGACCTCGCAGCGCTCGAGCGCCAAGGCATGGTCGACCGCACGTGGGGCGGCGCGACCGCCCACGTGGCGCTGCGCTACCGGGAGGGCTTCGCGCGCCGGGCCGCCGTCGGCGCGTCGGCGAAGCACGCCGTGGCGCTCGCGGCCGCCGCGCTGGTGCAGCCCAACTTGGTGATCGGTCTGTCGGGCGGGACGACCTGCACCGTGCTCGCCCGCATGCTCCGCGGACGACCCATCAACGTCGTCACCAACGCCGTGAACGTGGCGGCGGAGCTGTACGGAGCTCGGCCCACCAAGGTGATCCTGAGCGGCGGCGCGTTGAAGGCCAACAGCTACGAGCTCGTCGGCGCTGCGGCCGACGCCATCATCCGCTCGTACCACCTCGACGTGTTCTTCCTGTCGTGTTCGGGCGTCACCGAGGCCGGCTTCACGCGCCGCGACCACGCCGAGGCCGCCGTGGTGCGGACGTTCCGTGCGGTCAGCGAGCGCACCGTGCTGCTGCTCGAACGGAGCAAACTCGGGCGCCACAACCCAGCCCGCGTCGCCGGCCTCGGTGAGGTGGACGACGTGATCGTCGACGGGCCCGTGCCCGCTGGGTGGCTCGCGCGCCTGGCGGCGGCCGGCCCACGCGTGCACGTGTGCGACGCCGTCGCCTGGAACGTGCCGGACGCGGCCGGCGTGATCCGGCCAGCGTGATCCGGCCAACCTGATCCGCCGGCGTGATGCCGCTGGCGCGCGCCGAATGTCAGGATGACGTCACGAGGGAGGGGGGCGCGGCACGATGTTGAGCACGCTCGGCGGCCTGGCGCTCTTCCTGCTGGGCATCGAACGCATCGCCGCGTCGCTGCAGGCCCTCTCGGGCACCCGCATGCGACGGGCCATGGCCGGGGCGACGCGCTCGCCCTGGCGCGCGCTCGCCACCGGCACCGCCGTCTCGGCCGCCACCCAGAGCGGCACCGCCACGGCCGTCACCGCGCTCGGTCTGGTGGCGAGCGGCCTGGTGCGGCTGCGCGAGGGCATCGCGCTGTCGCTCGGCGCCAAGGTCGGCGCCACGTTGGCCATCCAACTCGCGGCGTTCAAGGTCACCGAGGCGGCGCTGCCGCTGATCGGCGTCGGCTTCGTGCTGGCCTTGTGGCGACCTGCGCGGCACCTCGGCGGCCTCGTGCTCGGCGTCGGCTTGCTGTTCCTGGGCCTCGACCTCACGGTCGGTTCGGTGGCGGGCCTGCAGTCGAGCGAGCTGTTCGCGCTCATGATCGACGCGGCCGAGCGACAGCCGCTCGTGGTCGCACTCGTCGGTGCGCTGCTCGGCGCCGCGCTGTCGAGCACCAACGGCGTGGCCGCGATCGCGCTCGGTCTCTTCGCCGGCGGCGCGGTGTCGCTCCCGACGGCGCTCGCCCTCGTGCTCGGCGGCAACGTCGGCGGCACGCTGCTGGCGCTGCTGGCCGCGCGCAGCCTCGACGTCGAGGCGCGCCGCGTGGCGCTCGCCCACACGCTCGCCAAGGCCGTGGGTGCGGTGGCGCTCACGCTGGCCGTGGTCCCGGCGGCGGGCGGCGTGAGCGCGCTGGGCGGCGACGAGGCCCGACAGATCGCCAACGCGCACACGCTGTTCAACGTCGCGATGGCCGTGCTCGGCACGCTGCTGGTGGCGCCCCTGGCGGCGCTCGTCAGCGCGATGGTGCCGACGCGCGAGGAGGTGGCCGGGCCCAAGTACCTGCGCGCCAGCGCTTTGAGCGACCCGCCGCTCGCGACCGCGCTGGCGCTGCGCGAGGCGGTGCGCATCAGCGACCAGGTGGCGATGTCGATGGAGCAGGCCGTCGGCTTCCTGCGCAGCGCCGAGTGGGACGACGACGCCATCGAGGCGCGCGAGTCGAAGATCGACCGCCTGACGCGCTCGGTGGTCGAGTACCTGGCCACGCTGCGGCGCACGCACGGGGACGAGCCGGTCAGCGAACGGCTGCTGCTGCTGGCCACCGAGCTCGAGCACATGGGCGATCAGGTCCGGCGGATGCAGCGGCGCGAGTCGCGCCTGCGCGAGTCCG
>SLSM01000275.1 GCA_007130445.1 Trueperaceae bacterium
GCAACTTCCGCAACGAGGGCATCAGCTACAAGCACAACCCCGAGTACACGATGCTCGAGCTGTACTGGGTCGGCAAGGACTACCTCGACATCCTCGCGCTGGTCGAGACCATGTACGCCGAACTCGTGCGCGACCTCACCGGCGGGACGGTGCTCACGTACCAGGGGCGCGAGCTCGACTTCACGCCGCCGTGGCCGCGGATCGACTACACCGGTGAGCTCGCCGCGCGCGCCGGGATCGACTTCGACGTGCTCGACGAGGCGCGCCTGCGCGCCTGGGCCGCCGAGCGCCACCCCGGCGCCGGTGACGGCGAGACGCAGCCGTTGGCCGAGCAGCCCCTTCATCAGCTCATCGCCAAGCTCTACGACATCTACGTCGAGCCCACGCTGGTGCAGCCGACCTTCGTGATGGATCACCCCGAGCTGATCAGCCCGTTGGCCAAGCGCCATCGCTCCCGGCCCGGCCTGGTGGAGCGCTTCGAGCCCGTGGCGGTGGGCATGGAGCTCGGGAACGCCTTCAGCGAACTCAACGACCCGATCGACCAGCGGCGTCGGTTCGAGGAGCAAGCGGCGCGCCGCGATGCCGGCGACGACGAGGCCCAACCGATCGACGAGGAGTTCCTGACGGCGCTCGAATACGGCATGCCCCCGACGGGGGGCCTCGGGCTGGGCATCGACCGCCTGGCCATGTTGCTGGCCGACGCCCCATCCATCCGCGACGTCGTGTTGTTCCCGCTCATGCGGCCGGAGTGAGGGGCATGGAGCGAGGCGTGCTGCTCCAGCTCTTCGGCGCCCTCGCTGACGAGGGTGTCGAGTACGTGCTCGTCGGGGGGCTGGCGGTGAACCTGCACGGTGTGATCCGCGCGACCGAGGACGTCGACCTGTTCGTGCGACCCGATCGGACGAACGTCGAGCGGCTCCGTGCGGCCCTCTGGCGTGTGTTCGACGACGACGCGATCGACGAGATCACCGCGGATGACCTCGCCGGCGAGTTCCCGGTGGTGCGCTACGTACCGCCCGGCGCTGGCCCCTCGATTGACCTCGTGTCCCGGCTGGGTGAGCGCGTCGCGTACGCCGACCTCGAGGCGGAGGAGCGCGACGTCGATGGCGTCCCCGTCCGGTTGGCGACGCCGCGAACGCTGTACCGGCTCAAGTGCGACACTGCCAGGCCGATCGACGCTCAGGACGCCGCGCGGCTGCGCGCCGCGTTCACGCTCGAGGAGGACGATTGATGCCCGTGCTCCGGTACCGTGACGTCCGCGACGTGCCGCCACCGGCCGCGGTCGACGCGAGCGATCCGTCGCTCTTGGGTCGCGTCCTCGCCCTGTCGGCGTTTGCGGCGTCGGCCGTCGGACCGCTCTACCATCCCGGTGTCACACGCTTCGCGTCCGCCCAGGCAGCCGAGGCTGCGCGCGAGCAGGCACTGCTCGAGCGGATGCGACGCCGTGGTGCAGCGCCAGAGACGAGCGAACGCGCCGAGGGTGCCGCGATCGACGGGGCGCGTGATCGCCCGTGACCGGGCTCGAGGGCTTCTGGTTCGCGCTCGCCACCGCCCAGGTCGCGTTCGCCGCGTACGCCTTCGCTGCCCTGGTGAGCTGGCGCGGCGAGCGGTTGTGGCCGACGCCTGGGCGGCCCCTGAGCGCGCTGCCGACGATCGCCGCCGGGAGCCTCTTCACGCTCGCCGTGGTCGCCATGGTGCGCATCGGTGATGCCGATGTCAGCCGCTACATCGGTACCGGAGCGCTGATGCTCGTAGCGCTGGCCGTGTTCGTGATGCTCATCAACCGCGGCCGCTCGGCGTGACGGTGTCGGCTGGCCCAGCGTTGGCGGCTGCGGCCGCGCTCGCCTCGCGGTGGGCGACGCGCGCCGATGACGCCGACCGTACCGGCGCACTGCCAGCGGACGACATCGTCGACCTGCGCGCGTCGGGGTACCTGCACCTGGCGCTGCCATTCGATCGCGGAGGGCTGAGCGCCGGCCTCGAGAGCGTCGTGCAGGCGCAATGGACCGCCGCCGGCGGCAGCGCCGCCAGCGCGCTGGTGGCCGCCATGACGGTGATGCTCGTCGGTCATGCGCGCGACGTCGACGCGTGGGCAGACGAACGCGAGCGCATCTTCGGGCTCGTGGAAGGCGGTGCGCTCCTGAACGCCGTCGCCAGCGAGCCGGCGCTGGGCAGCCCGTCGCGCGGTGGCTTGCCAGCGACCGAGCTGCGGCGCGACGGCGAGGCGTTCACGCTGCATGGGCATAAGACGTGGGCGACCGGTGGCGAGCACCTCACGCACCTGTTGGTGCTGGCGCGCGACGGTGAACGGGCCGTGCAGGTGCTGGTGCCGAACCACGCCGTTGGCGTGCGCTGGGAGCGCACCTGGGGCGACGGCCTGAGCCTGCGTGCGAGCGAGAGCCACGACGTGCGCTTCGAGGGCGTCGCCGTCGCTGAAGGCGACCTGTTGCGGCTGCGCCCTGGGCCGAAGGTGCGCAACGTCTGGTTCACGCTGCTGGTGGCCGCCACCTACCTGGGCAGCGCGCTCGCGGCCCGCGACGCCCTCGTGGCGTACGCACGCGAACGGGTCCCGAGCGCGCTCGGGCACCCCATCGCAGACCTGAGCGCGTTCCGGCGCGACCTCGGCGAACTCCAGGTGGCGCTGCATGCCGCGCGCGCGACGCTGCTGGCCGCCGCGCGCGCGTGGGACGAACACCGCGTGGAAGGCGCTGCCGAGGTCGCGAAGCTGGTGTGCGTCGACGCCGCCAACCGCGTCACGGAGGGCGCCTTGCGGCTCGCGGGCGGTGCGGCGCTCGGCTCCGGCCTCGCGCTGGCGCGCCACTTCCGCGACGCCCGCGCCGGCTTCGGCCACCCGCCGTCGGCCGACGCCGTCTACCAACGCCAGGGCGCCGCGCTCGTCGAGGCCGCGGGCGCGGCTCAGGCGAGCGACGCGGCGGCGTCCGGCGTCGGCCGCGGCGACGAGGGCGGCGCCGACATCACCTCGTAGACCGCCAGTGCCACCTCGGCCAGCGCTGCGCTGGCGCTGCGCTCGCTCGACTCGCCCTCCTGGAACAGCGCCAGCACGACGGGCCCGGAGGGCGTTTCGACGATGCCCACGTCGTTCGTGCGGCCGCGCAGCGTGCCGGTCTTGTGCGCCACGCGGGTGCCCTCCGGGAGGTAGGCGGGGATGCGGCCGTTCGTCTGGCAGTCGGCCAGGATCGTGAGCGCCAGCGAGCGCCACGGTTCGCTGAGCACACGCCCTGCATGCAGGTCGACCAGCATCCGCGCCACGTCGAGCGGCTCGGCGCGGTCGCCGCGGGTCGGCGAGGCGCCGTCCGGGTCGGACGGCCGCGCCGATCCGGCGTCGGCGAAGCGGGCGCGCATCGCGGCGTATTCGGCCTGGCCGTCGAGCCCGGCGCAGCTGCGGAGCATCGCTTCGATCGTGTGCGGCACGCGCAGGCTGGCGTATCCGAGCGCGTGCATGGCGGCCTCGACCTCGCTGGGCGTGACGCGCGCGAAGAGCGCATCGGTGGCCATGTTGTCGCTCACCACCATGGCGAGTCGCAGCAGGTCGCGCAGCGTCGGGGCGAGGCCGGCGTCGAGCAGGTGCAGCACGCCGCTGCCCGCCACGCGGCCAGCGTCGTCGAGGCGCACGCGCTCGGCCAGGTCGAGTGCACCTCGCTCGGCGCGGCGCAGTGCCTCGAGCATCAGCGGCAGCTTGACGACGCTCGCGAGGGCGAACGTCCGATCGGCGTGCCGCGTGAGGAGCGGCGCATGGTCCTCCGGGCGCCATACCACCACGCCGGTGACGCCGGGAAGCGGGGCGAGGATGTGGTCGATGCGCGCTGCCAGCGTCGTCGTGGCCATGCGTGATCAAAGCATGCGGAGCGCTCGGCCGCGCAGTCGCGCGGCGCCCTCCGGGCGAGTAGCATCGGGTATGCCTCCCCGAAGCGAACGCACCGTCCTCGTCACCGGCGCCTCCGGCTTCATCGCAGCCCACGTGGTGCGCGAGCTGCTCGCGCGCGGCTACCGTGTGCGTGGCAGCGTCCGCGGCAACGTCAGTGAGCCGCGCTTCGAACCGCTGCGCGCGCTGCCCGGTGCGAAGGAGCGCCTCACGCTGCACACCGCGGATCTCATGGACGAGGGCGCCTGGCCACGGCTCGCCGCCGGGTGCGACGCCGTCCTGCACACCGCGAGCCCCTACGTGCTCGACGCGGCGGATCCGAAGCGCGATCTGATCGACCCGGCCGTGGCCGGCACGCGCCACGTGCTCGGCGCCGCCATCGCGGCGGAGGTGCCGCGCATCGTGCTCACATCGAGCCTGGCGGCGGTCACCGACGAACCGGTCACGGGCTATGTCTTCACCGAGTCGGACTGGAACGAGCGGTCCACGGTCGCACGCAACCCGTACTACGCGTCGAAGACGGCCGCCGAGCGCGCGGCATGGGCGATGGTGCCGGAGGACCGCGGCACCCGGCTGGTGAGCATCAACCCGGGCAACGTCATCGGCCCCTCGCTCGTCGCAGCCCTCAACACCACCAACGCCACGATCCGCGATCTGCTGTCGGGCGCCTATCCGATGATCGTGAGCCTCGAGTGGCCGTTCGTCGACGTGCGCGACGTGGCGCTCGCGCACGTGGCCGCGCTCGAGCTCGACGAGGCCCACGGCCGCTACCTGTGCGTCGCACAGACGCTCTCGATGGCGGCCACCGCCAGCCTGCTCCGCGAAGAGGGTCTGACGAGCGGGTACAGCGTTCCGCGACTGCGTCTGCGCGGGCGTGTCGGCGACGCGCTCGCACTGGCCTATGCGCGGATACGTCCGCCCGGGCTGCGCGCCTACCTGCGCACGCACATCGGCCGCTCGTTCCGTGTCGACGGCTCGCGCGTCACCCGGGAGCTGGGCGTGGGATACCGCCCCGTGCGCGAGACGCTGCGCGACACCGTGGCCGACCTCGAGCGCTGGGGGCACCTGCGACGTCGGGTGTGACCCGCGCCGTCGCGGTCAATCCGGCGCCGACTCGCGCCAGCGCGCCAGCGTGAAGTCCACCAACTCCCGAACGGTCGCCTCGTCGAAGGCGAAGCGCGCGCCGGCTGCCTCGTAGGCCTCGTCCAGCGGCACGGTGCCGCCGAGCGCCAGGAAGTGCTGGTAGGCCGCGAGCGCCGCTGCGTGATCGCGCAGCGCGTTGCGCCAGACCTGTGCCGCGCCCAGGTAGGCGATGCCGTACTCGAGGAAGTAGAACGGGATCACGAACACGTGGATGATGTGCCAGCCCTTGGCGCGCTCGCGGCCGAGCCCCGTCCAGTCGACGTCGCCGCCGAGCTCGCTGGTGATGCGCACCCACGCCTCGTCGATCGCCTCGGCCGTGAGGGTGTCCGGATCCTGGCTGTAGATCCAGTGCTGGATGGCGTCGACCGCGCTGGTGCGAACCCACAGGCCGATCATCCGCTCGAGCTGCGAGCGCGTCGAACGGCGGGCGTCGCGCGCGTCGTAGAAGCCGCCCCGATCGCGTGTGAGGTACGGCAGCGTGAGGAGCTCGAGCGATTGCGACGCGAGTTCCCACGACTCTGGCCGGTTGGCCATGTGCAGCATGAGCGGCCAGCGCTCGTCGGTCAGCATCGAGTGGAACGCGTGGCCGGCCTCGTGGCGCATGGTGACGAGGTCGTCGTCGGTGCCGAGCGCGCTCCAGTAGACGTAGGGCGAGCGCGAACGCGGGAAGTACGACTGGTAACCGAGCCCCGGGACCTTGTTGGGTCGCGCCTCCAGGTCGAGCCAGCCGTCCAGCAGGCGCTCGAAACGCCGGGCGAGCCCGGGGTCGAGCGCCTCGAACATCCGCACCAGGCCGCGCTCGAGTTCGGCGACGTCGCGGAAGGGTGCGAGCGGCTCGGCGCCGTCCGGGTCGACGTCGAGGTCCCACGGTCGCAGCGTCCCCACGCCCAGGCGCTCGCGGCGATCGTCGTGGAGGGCGCGGAGCGCGGGCACGGCCGCGGCCCGCATGCTGTCGTGCAGCGCCAGCGCGTCGTCGGGCGTGTACTCGTGGCGATGCCGGGCGCGCCAGACGTAGGCACGGTAGTCGTCGAAGCCGGCATTATGGGCGATGGTGTGGCGCAGCGCCACGAGCTCGAGGAAGAGCGCGTCGAGGTCCGGTCGCACCCGCTCGAGCCCGGTCTGCATGGCCCGCCAGGCACGTTCGCGGCGGTCGCGATCGGTGGACTCGAGGATCCTGCGAGCCTGCGTGAGCGTGAGCGACTCGCCGTCCACCTCGGCGCGCACGCCACCCATCAACTCGTCGAAGCGCTGGGCGAGTTCGGACTCGCGCGTGGCGAGCGGCACGTTGTCGGGGTGGAACACCTCGATGTCGTCCTGGACGTTGCGCCACCAGACCCTCAGTGGGGCGGGCGGCTCGTAGCCTGCGACGGCGACCAGCTTCTTGTCGAGTGCGTCAGCGGCCTCGGCGAGATGCGGTGAGACCTCGCGGACGAAGCGGAGGTACGCGTCTCGGGCGTCGGTGTCGGCGGTGTCCTCGTCCTTGGCGCGCGCCAGGGTGGCGTAGGCCTCGCCGACGTCGCGCTCAAGGGCGTCGCGCCGCTCCAGCCAGGCCGGCACGTCGGCCGGTGCGAGGTCGGTGTCCAGCAGTTCGCGGACGCGGGGTTCGACGTCGTTCCACGTGAGAGCCATGCCCGATTGTACGAGCGCGGCTACCATGGCACATGGCCTCCTCCCCACGGACCCCGGACTGGGTCAAGCACGCCGTCTTCTACCAGATCTTCCCCGACCGCTTCGCCCGCAGCGAGCGCGTGCCCAAGGCCGCTCATCTGGAGCCTTGGGACGCGCCGCCGACGGTGCACGGCTACAAGGGGGGCGACCTGCTCGGCGTGGTCGAGCGTCTCGACCACCTGCAGTCGCTCGGCGTCACGGCCCTGTACTTCAACCCGATCTTCCAGTCGGGCGCCAACCATCGCTATCACACCCACGATTACCTCCGCGTCGACCCCATGCTGGGCGGCGACGCCGCACTGCGCGAGCTCCTCGACGCGGCCCACGCGCGCGACATGAAGGTGGTCCTCGACGGCGTCTTCAACCACGCGAGCCGCGGCTTCCTGCAGTTCCACGACGTGCTCGAGAACGGACCCGCCTCGGCCTACCTCGACTGGTGGCACATCGAGGGCTTCCCGCTCGGCGCGTACGGCGAGGGCGACGGCGCGCTGCGCTACCGAGCCTGGTGGAACCTGCCAGCCCTGCCGAAGTTCGACACCGACACGCCCGCCGTGCGCGAGTTCCTGCACTCGGTGGGCGAGCACTGGCTGCGCTTCGGCATCGACGGCTGGCGCCTGGACGTGCCGAACGAGATCGACGACGACGAGTTCTGGCGTGAGTTCCGGCGTCGCTGCCGGGCCGTGAACCCCGAGGCGTACATCGTCGGCGAGCTCTGGACCGGTGCCGAGCGCTGGTTGCAAGGCGATCAGTTCGACGCCGTCATGAACTACCAGGTGACGAAGGCGGTCCTCGGCTTCGTGGCCGCGGAGATCGACGACGCCGAGGTGGCGCGCTGCGGCTACGGCGCCGTGCCGCGGCTCTCGGCGCAGGCATTCCAGAAGGCGATCGGGGCGGAGCTGGCGCGCTATCACCCCGAGATCGCGCAGGCGCAGCTCAACCTGGTCGGTTCGCACGACACGCCGCGTGCGCTCACCGTGCTGACCGGCGACCGCGACGCACTGCGGCTGGCGTACGCGCTGCTCTTCGTGCTGCCCGGCGCACCCTGCGTGTACTACGGCGACGAGCTCGGCCTCTCTGGTGGTCACGACCCCGCCTGCCGCCAGGGCATGCCGTGGGACGCCCCCGAGACGTGGGACGGCGAGACGCTGCGCTGGCTGCAGGACCTGGCGGCGCTGCGCCACGCCCACCCGGCGCTGCGCACCGGCAACGCCGAGGTGGTCTACGCGCACCACGGCGTGGCGATGCTGCGGCGCCGGCTGCGGGGCGACGACCTGCTCGTGGTCGTGAACACCGACGGTGCCCAGGCCAACCACGTCGCGCTCGAGGGGCTCGACGACGGCCCGCGCGAGCGGCTGCTCGGCGAGGGGGAGTTGTCGGTCGCGGGCGGGCGCGTGCACGCTCGGGTGCCGGCGCGACGCGTGGGGGTGTTCGCGCTTTAGCTCGGCCGAGGCTCGCCTGGCCCTCGTGCCGTCAGCGCGTTGCGGTCAGTTGCAGCGTCGTGATGCAGGTGTAGCTGTCGGCGTGCGTGGTGATGAGCCCGATCGCCGTGGCGCCGTCCAACGTCATGCGCAGGTCGAACGCCTGACCGCGCGGCAGCCACAGGTCGATGAAGCCGTTCGCCATCGTTGGCATGACCTCGTCGATCACGACGGTGCCGTCCGGCAGCATGGCCTGTACGTGCACCGGCGCGCCGACGAGTTCTCCCTGGCAGCCGCTCATGTAGTGGGTGGCGCACGGGTGTGTGTGCGTGAAGTACGGTGCGACGGATACGAGCATCACGTCGGCCGGCATCGGCACCACGACCTGGGCACCGCTCGGGAAGGCGAAGTGCACGGCCTCGGGGGTCGCGAACGTGGTCACGCCGTTGCCCTTCCACGTGTTCGCGAGTTCGACGGCGGCGCGCGCGTCGAGACCCTCGAGGTCCGCAGGCGTTGGCGTACCCTGCGCGAACACCGACGTGCTCAGCGCGAGCGCGAGGAGCGCGACGAGCGGGTTGGCGAGACGGCGTATCGATGAGCGGGCATGTGTGCGCATGTGGGCACGGTAGCAGCCCTACCCCACCTGGAGTGGGGTCACATGTCCCCATGGCCGCCCGGCCCAGGGTCGCCACCGCACCGTACGATCGCGTCGAGCGATGCCCATCATGCGTCGGGCCGGACGTCCGGCCTGGCGCCGCGAAGGAGCAGCCCATGAGCGTGACCGCCGACGACGCGTTCGACCATGCCGACGGCTCACAGCCCGCCACCCCCGGGAGCTACGGTCGAGCCCCGCGCGGCGCTCGACTGCCCGCAGCGACCAGGCTCGGCCCGGTGCGCCTGCAGGTCGCCGACCTCGACCGTTCGCTCGACTTCTACGCGGGGTCGCTCGGGCTGCGGGTGCTCGACCGGGATGCCGCCGAGGCCGTCCTCGGTGCCGTCGATGACCAGCGCGCGCTCGTCGCGCTGCACGAACGCCTCGGCGCGCCGCCGGCCGACGGCCGTCCGCGGCTCGGCCTCTACCACGTCGCCCTGCTGCTCCCGGACCGCGCGGCCCTCGGAGCGCTCGTCGGCCACCTCGCCGCCCGCGGCGTGCGGCTCGGCGCCGGCGACCACCTCGTGAGCGAGGCGTTCTACCTGAACGACCCCGACGGCCTCGGGCTCGAGCTGTACGCCGACCGGCCGCGCGCCGCATGGCGCCGCGTCGGCGACGAGTTGCTGATGGCCACCGATCCCGTCGACGTGGGCGGCGTGCTCGCCGCCGCCGCGGGCCGGTCGTGGACGGGTATGCCAGCGGGCACCAGCGTCGGCCACGTCCACCTGCACGTCGGCGACCTCGAGCGAGCCGGCGCCCTCTATGGCGACGGTCTGGGCTTCGATCGCACGGTCTGGAGCTACCCGGGGGCGCTCTTCTTCGGCGCCGGCGGCTACCACCACCATCTGGGCGCGAACACATGGGCCGGGGCACGGGCCGAGGCGCCGGACGAGGACGCCGCGAGGTTGCTCGAGTGGATGGTCGAGCTGCCGACCAGCGGCGACGTCGACGCGGTGGCGCGCGCGGTGGCCGACGGGGGGTTCGCGGCCACACGCGACGGTGCCGACCTCGTCGTCACGGACCCGTGGGGGACCGTGGTGCGGCTTCGGGCGGTGCAGGCGCGTTGAGCTGGAGGTGCGAGGTTCCCGATCGGCAGCCGCGTCACCGATCGGAGCGACCGTGATGCGACGACTGGCAGCACCATGCCGCATCGCGCCGCGATGGCGCGGCGTGCGACCATGGGCCCATGACCCACATCACGACCGATCGTTCCGAGGCCCTGTTCGCCCGCGCCCGCGAGGTGATGCCCGGCGGCGTCAGCTCGCCGGTGCGCGCGTTCGGCAGCGTGGGCGGCACGCCGCGCTTCATCGAGCGGGCCGACGGCCCATACCTGTGGGACGCCGACGGCAACCGCCTGATCGACCTGTACGGCTCGTGGGGACCGATGCTCCTCGGCCACCGGCACCCCCACGTGATCAACGCCCTGAGTGCCGCCCTGGAGAAGGGGACGTCGTTCGGCGCCCCCACCGGCCGCGAGACGGAGCTGATCGAGCGGATCCTCGAGCGCGTGCGCGGCGCGGAGCGCGTGCGGCTGGTGAACTCGGGCACCGAGGCGACGATGAGCGCGCTGCGCCTGGCGCGCGGAGCGACCGGGCGCGCGAAGATCGTGAAGTTCGCGGGGCACTACCATGGCCACGCCGACGGCCTCTTGGTCGCCGCGGGATCGGGCGCGGCCACGACGGGCGTGCCGTCGTCGGCGGGCGTCCCCGAGGCCGTGGCCGGCCTGACGCTGGTGGCGCCCTGGAACGACGCCGCGGCGCTCGAGGCGCTGATGCGCGAGCACGGCGACGACGTCGCCGCGGTGATCCTGGAGCCGGTCGCGGGCAACATGGGCGTGGTCGAGGCCGAGCCAGGCTTCCTGGAGCGCGTGCGCGTGCTGACGCGTGAGCACGGCGCCCTGCTGGTGGTCGACGAGGTGATGACTGGATTCCGTCTCGCGCGTGGCGGCGCCGTGGAGCGCCTGGGGCTGGATCCCGATCTCACGTGTTGGGGCAAGATCGTCGGCGGCGGCCTCCCGGTCGGCGCCTACGGCGGCCGCGCCGAACTCATGGAGCAGGTGTCGCCGTCCGGCAAGGTCTACCAGGCCGGCACGCTGTCAGGGAACCCGCTCGCGATGGCCGGCGGCATCGCGACGTTCGAGGCGATCGACGCCACGCCCGACCTCTACCTTGCGCTCGAGTCGCGCGGCACGCGCCTTGCCGATGGGCTGCGCCAGGGGGCCGCCGAGGCGGGTGTGACGGTGCGCGTGAACCAGATCGGATCGATGGTGACGGTGTTCTTCACGGAGGAGCGGGTCGTGGACTTCGCCAGCGCGGCGCGCGCGGATGGAGCCGCGTTCGCGCGGTGGTTCCAGGCGCTGTTGCGCCGGGGCGTGGCGTGGCCCCCGTCGGCGTTCGAGGCCGCGTTCCTGGGCTACGCGCTGGACGATCACCTGATCGACGAGGTGATCGAGGCCGCAACGTCGGCGTTCCGCGAGGTGGCTGCGGGCGATTGAGGGAGTGGCCCCGCCGCCGCGGAGGGGGCTCGCGGCGGCGGGGCGCGTCGGCCGGGGTCGCGTGACACCGGCATCCGAGGACGGTCCCCCCGTCGGGACGATACCGTCCGTGCCTGGGCGCGGGGTCAGGCCCCGACGGGGGTGAGGGCTTCGTTGTCCTGCTCGCCGGTGCGGATGCGCACGACGCGCTCCAGCGGCTGGACGAAGATCTTGCCGTCGCCGATGTTGCCGGTGCGCGCGGCGCGCACGATGGCGTCGATGGTTGGCTGGACGAAGCCCTCCGAGACGGCGATCTTGAGCTCGATCTTGTCGTGGAACTCGACCATGAACTGGCTGCCGCGGTACTGCTCGGTGACGCCGGCCTGGCCGCCGTGGCCGCTGACGCGGGCGATCGTGATGCCGCGGACGCCTGCGGCGAAGAGGGCCTCCTTGACGGCCGGGAGACGGTCGGGTCGGATGATGGTGGTGATCAGTTTCATGGCTGCCCCGATCAGTCGCCCGCGCCCACGAGGACGGGGTCGTTGAGTGAGTCGTGGTTCCGGTACGCCTCGGCGCCGTGCTCGGCCACGTCGAGGCCGGTGACCTCTTCCTGCGCGTGCACGCGGATGCCCATCACGGCCTTGAGCGCGAGGAACAGCACGAAGGTGATGCCGAAGGCTGCGCCGGCGTAGGCGAGCGTGCCGAGCAGCTGGACACCGAGGTTGGCGCCGCCGAAGATCCCGACCGCGACGGTGCCCCACACGCCCACCGTGCCGTGGGCCGAGACGGCGCCGACGGGGTCGTCGAGCTTCAGGCGATCGAGCAGCAGGATCGAGTAGGTGACGACCACGCCGCCGATGGCGCCGACCAGGACGGCCCAGATACCGTTGATCACGTCGGGGCCCGCGGTGATCGACACCAGGCCGGCGATCACCCCGTTGAGCGTCATCGAGAAGTCGGGCTTCTTGAAGATGGCCCACGAGAGCGCGAGCGCGGCGAAGGCGCCGGCGGCGGCGGCGAGGTTGGTGTTCAGGAAGACCGTCGCGATGGCCTGCGCGTCTTCGATCGTGCTGAAGGCGAGTTGCGAGCCGCCGTTGAAGCCGAACCAGCCGATCCACAGCAAGAACACGCCGACGCCCGCGAGCGGCAGGTTGTGTCCTGGCATGGCCATGACCTTGCCGTTCACGTAACGTCCGAGCCGCGGCCCGAGGGCCATGATGCCGCCCAGGGCGGCGAAGCCGCCGACCGCGTGCACCACCGACGAGCCAGCGAAGTCGTAGAAGCCGAGTTGCTCGAGCCAGCCACCGCCCCAGTGCCACGACCCGAGGAACGGGTAGATGAAGGCCGTCATCACCAGGGCGAAGACGAGGTACGCGCCGAACTTCATGCGCCCACCGATGGCGCCCGAGACGATGGTCGCGGCCGTGGCGGCGAAGACCATCTGGAAGAAGAAGTCGGCCGCGCCCGGGAAGAGGTCGGCCTCGTACCCCGACAGGAAGAGGCCGCTGCCGTACATGATCGAGAACCCGATCGCCCAGTACGCGATGCCGGCGATCGCGAACGTCGCGTAGTTCTTCATGAAGATGTTGACCGCGTTCTTGGAGCCGTGCAAGCCGGCCTCGAGCAGCGCGAAGCCGGGCTTCATGTGGATGACGAGCACGGCGCACATGAGCAGCGCGATGGTGTCGAGCGCATACGCCAGATCGGCGATCGACTCGCCTTGCGCCAGCGCGAGCGCGGAGAGCGTGCCGAACGCGAGGGTCCAGAGGACCTTGGTGAGACGCATCGTGACCTCCTCGAGGTGGCCACCGCGTCGGCGGCCTGCGCGATACCTTATGCAGAGGTGTGCACATTGTCAAGCACGTGAGCGTCAGATGGTCATATTCACGATGTCATGCACGCGCGTAATCGACGAGAACGTGCATCATGTAAGGCAGAAAATGGCGGTCGAGCAACAATGGGAGTGACAACACGAACGACACCGAGCCCAGGGGCTCGTTGTCGGTGGTCGTGCAACCTGGTCTCGCCCGCTCAGGCGGGCGGCGACGTCACTGCTGTAGTTCGAGCGTGCTCATGTCGCCCACGATCAGGCGGTGCGTGCTGGGTCTCGTGCGGGCGCCCTTGATCACCACGTCCTCGCCGATCAGACTGCCCTGGATGCGCGCGTCGACGTGGTCGATCTCGCTGCGCTTGCCCACCACGGCGTACTCGACCTCCGCGTTGCGCAAGCGCACGCCGTCGCCGAGGCTCGTGAACGGGCCGACGTAGGCGTCCTCGACCAGCGCGTCCGCACCGATCAACGCCGGGCCGAACACGGTCGAGCGCCGCACGACGGCGCCTGGGGCCACGACGACGTCGCCCACGAGGTTCGAGTCCTCGATCGTGCCCTCGATCGAGCGCCGGTGTGAGAGCAGCTCGAGCCGGTTCGCGTCCAGGATGTCGTCGGCCTGGCCGGTGTCCTTCCACCAACCACTGACCTCCTGAGGCAGCACGGTGTGGCCGCGCTCGATCAGCCGCGCGATCGCGTCGGTGATCTGGTACTCGCCCTTCGCGCCGGGCTCGAGGCCCTCGATGGCGTCGTGGATGCGCGCGTCGAACACGTAGACGCCCGCCACCGCCAGGTTGGAGGGAGGATCCTTGGGCTTCTCGACCAGGCGCGTGATCCGGCCGTCCTCGATCACCGCGACGCCGAACGCGCGCGGGTCGTCCACCCGCACCAGTGCGAGCACCGCCGCCGCGTCGTCGTTCGCCCGGAACGTGTCGACGAACGGTGTGATGCCGTGCTCGAACAAGTTGTCACCGAGGTACATCACGAACGAGTCGTCGCCGAGGAAGTCGCGCGAGACCTCGACCGCGTGCGCGAGGCCCTTCGGCGGGTCCTGCAGCACGAAGGTGTAACGAACGTCGCGGTAGCCCTTGAGCGCCTCCTCGAGGTGCTCGATCGTGTCGTGGCTGACCACGATGCCGACCTCACGCACGCCGGCGTCGACGAGGTCGTCGATGGCGTAGTGGATGAGCGGCTTGTTCGCGACGCAGATGGTCGGTTTCGGCCGCAGGCTGGTGATGGGGCGCAGCCGGGTGCCGAGGCCCGCGGCGAGGATCAGACCCTTGAGCGTGGTGTCATGCATGATCTCGACGGTACCGCACGGCGCACGGGGCCGGCGTCAGCGGCCCCGGCCCGTCACCATCATGATCGCTCCCGCGATGATGGCGCCACCGGCCACCCACGGCAGCCACGGCAGGTTGCGCTCACGCGACGCCTCCAACTCGAGGACCCCGAGGTCGAGGCTGGCCGTCTCGCTGAACACGCCGGCCATCTGCAGCACCATCGCCAGGGCACCGGCGATGACGAGCACCAATCCCAAGCTCACGATAGGTTTCATGGACGTGCCTCCCTAGGCCCGCAGTGTAGCGACGGGGTGCGCGCTAGCATGTCCAGATGACCAGGAACTCCACGATCCGCATCGACGTCGCCACCAGCGATCAGGGCGTCGAGGACATCCGCTGGGAGGCGGACGACGCACCCGAGCCCGGCCCGCAGGCCGCCAACGCCATGATCCTGGCGCTGTGGGACGCCGAACGTCGCAACGCGCTGCGCATCGATCTGTGGACGCAGCGCATGACCGTCGACGACATGAACGACTTCGTGTTCCAGACGCTGCTGTCGCTCGCCGACACATATCGGGCGGCCACGAACGACGACGCGCTGATGAGCGAGATCAAGATCTTCGCCCGCGAGTTCGCGGAGAAGGCCTCCGCCGCCGAGAGGCGTCGGGCGGGGGGCTGAGGCGGGGGCGGGTGGTCGTTGGAGGCCCGGCCTCCGCCGCCGAGAGGCGTCGGGCGGGGGGTTAGCCCGGTTCGAGTTCGGACGGGTCGATCACGAGCCCGGTGCGCGCAGCGCCTCGACGGAGCCGCGCGTCGGTCGTGAGCACCCGTGTGCGACGCACGCGTGCGAGCGCGAGGTACTCGGCGTCGTACGTCTTCGCCAGCCCGAGGTCAGTGGCGATCGTCCATGCGACGTCGTAGAGGTCGTCTGGAGCAAGGATCTCCACGGCCAGCGCCGTCAGCGCCTCGCGATGGGCGTTCGCGTCGGCTTCGGTGATCTGGCGACGCCACACCGCCTCGTGCAGGGCCGACGTCACCTCCGACCGGAACACCGGCGGAGCGATCAGCTCGTAGCCGGCGAGCGCATGCCGTGCGGCGGTGGAGCCCATGGCGCGCAGCGCGGCGCTCGCGTCGAGGACCAGCGCCTTCAATGGCGTTCGCGGCCGTCGCGCACGATGCGTTCCCAATCCGGAAGGGGTGCGCCATCGTCGCGCTCTCGCCACGCCGACGGCAGCTCGAGGGGAGCGACATCGCGCGCGACGGCGCGCAACTCGTCCTCGTCGACCAGGTGTTGCGTGCCGACCCGTAGCGAGCGGAGCCGGCCCGATCGGATCCAGCGTCGAACCGTCTCGGGATGTCGACCCACGCGACGAGCGGCCTCTGGGACCGTGATCATGTCGTATGCCACAACATCTCTGCGCGGTCGGCGTGAGCACGGCCTGGCCTCGACACGTCGGTGGTGCCCCGCGACCCCGAGTCGGCCGCCACCCGATTGCAGCCTGGCGCCCCCACGCGTCCGCCGCTTCCCGCTACCCTCCACCATGGACCGCCTCTCGCACTCGCTGGTAGCGCTCGTCTCGATGGCGTGGCTGGTCCTGGGTGTCGCGTCGGCCCAGTCGGCCACGACCGGTGCGCCACTCGAGTCGCTCGGCCTGGACGATGCCGGTGGGCTGATTGCCTTCGTCACGCCCGCCGGCGCACCCGCCCTCGTCGACCCCGTCGGCGGCACGCGCACGCTCCTCGGTGACGGTCCGGGTCGCTCGCAGTTCCCGGCGTGGGCACCGGGCGGTGCGCTCGTGTCGTTCATCGCTTTCGGCCCCGGCGGCGGTGGCGCCGGCCTCGACGTTCACGACCCCGCGACCGGGACCTGTCTGCGTGTGTTCGAGCGACCCCAGGAATCGCCGATCTACCACGGTTGGTCGCCCGATGGGGGGCGCATCGCGCTGCTGACCAGCCGCATCGGAGGGCTCGGGTTGCACCTGGTCGATCCGACGACGGCGGCGATCGGCGCCGAGGCCGGCGACGCCCAGCCGTTCGCGGTCGGGGCGCCGTTCTACTGGGACTGGGCACCGGACGGTGCGTCGCTCCTGCTGCACCGCAACGTGCTCGGCCCCGACGCCGAGGTGGGGCGTAGCGGGCTCGCCGCGTACCACCTCACGCCGGCGCGCGCTCCGGCTGGCGCCTTCCAGTCCCCAGCCATGGCGCCGAGCGGTGCGTGGATCGCCTACGCCTCGCGCGACGGCGCAGACTCGCGCCGCGTCGTGTTGGAGCGCGTCGACGGCTCGCGCGAGGGCGACGTCGACCTACGCGAACTGCCGCACGCCGGCCTCGCCGCGCTCGCCTGGCACCCGAACCGCGACGTCCTCGCGATCCAGCGTCCCCTGGTCGATGCTCCGCACACCTACGGTCCGATCGTCACCATCGACGCCCGCACAGGCGACCTCGACACGCTCACCGACGACCTGTCGCTCGCCTTCTGGTGGTCTCCCGACGGCGGCACCGTGGCGTACCTCGCGCCCGCGCCGGGGGGTGGCGACGGCCCCGAGCGTCAGGTCGGCATGCAGGTGCAGGCGGGCTCCCCGCGCGTGGCACTGCGCGTCGTGGACGTCGCCACGGGGCTGCGCCGCGAGCTCGGTCGCTTCACGCCCTCGCCGCTCTTCCTCAACCAGTACATGCCGTTCTTCGACCAGTACGCCCGCTCGCACCGCCTGTGGTCGCCCGCCAGCGACGCGCTGGTGCTGCCGGTGCTCGACGGCGGCGTCAGCGTCCTCACCGTCTTCGGGCTCGACGGTGGCGTTCGGACGCTCGGCTCCGGCGACATGCCTGCGTGGAACGTGCGCTAGCCTCGGAGCGTGGTGGCATCGAACGAACGCTCGACCGCGCCCGAGCGGCCCGAGGCCTCGATGAGGATCGGACGCCGCGACGGAGCCACACGCCTGCCGGTCGTGATCGGCGTGCCGCTTGGTGGCACGGAGCTCGTGTTGGCGACGCGCGCCGCCTGGCCCGTCGACAAGGACCTGTTCTGCGTCGAGCTGGCCGCCTGGCCCGACGACGTCGAGGACGTCGAGCACGTGCCCGTCGCGAGCTGCCGCAGGGTCGGCGCGTCGGTGCAGTTGGTGCTCGATCGCGGGCAGCGGCGCAGGTCGATGTTCGTGTGGACGAGCAAGGGTGGCCGGACGCTGATCTTCTGGCGCAGCGAGCGCTCCATGCGCTCGACGCGACCCGGGGTGCGCGCGCCGACCGCGCGCGGTCTCGAAGGACCGCTGACGATCGTGGTCGACGAGCGCGAGCGCTACGGTTGGCGCTTCGCGGGGCGCGACGTGACCATCGAGCGGCGTCGCCTGCCGGTCGGTGACTACGGCGTGTTCGCGCGCGACCAGCTCGTCGCCGTCGTGGAGCGCAAGAAGCTCGGCGAGTTCGCCGGCGCGGCCGTGCAGGGCACCCTGCAGCTCCTGCTGGCCGAGCTCGCGACGATGCCGCGGGCGGCCGTGGTCATCGAGGGGAGGCTCTCGCAGCTCCTCAAGGGCGACGTGCGGACGCGACCGGGCTGGATGCTTAACCTCGTGGCCGCCTTGCAGGCTGCGTACCCGAACGTGCCGCTCCTGTTCTGCGAGACGGGGCCGTTGGCCGCCGATCTGGCGTACCGCTGGCTCTCCGCGTCGTTGCGGCTCGCACGCGTGCACGCGACCAACGCGACGATGGCCGAGGTCCTCGCCGACGCGCTCGGACCCATGCCGGCGGGCGACGAAGGCCAGGTCGGTGCCCCGCGAGCCGGCCGCGCCACGTCCCCGCCGGCGGGGCGTGCGGAGAGCGCTCGCATCCCGCGCGACGCGCCGCTCTTTGCCGCCACCGTGCAGGTGGCGCTCGCGCGAGACGACGCGCCGCTCGACCGTGCGGGGCGTCAGCGGTCGGCCCTGGCGCATCTCGAAGTCGAAGGCGAGATCACCGTCAAGGCGTTCGCAGAGCTGCACGGGGTGAGCCCGGCGACCGCCGCGGCCGACCTGCGCGACCTCGAGGGACGCGGTCTGCTCACATCCCACGGGAACCGGCGCTCACTGCGCTTCGTCGCGGCGGTCGCCGGTCTCGAGCACGGCGACGGTTGAGGCGAGCCGCCGCCCGGTCGAGTACCATCGCGCCGTGGACCCCACCGAGCTCGTCCTCCAGGGCGCGGCGCGACAGGTCACCGCCCTGTCGCGCCGCGAGGTGAGCGCGCGCGACCTCCTCCAGGCGCAGCTCGACCGCCTGCACGCGGTCGACGCGGCCGTGCACGCAGTGGTGCACCTCGACGAGGCGGGTGCGCGGCGCGCCGCCGCGGAGGCCGACGCACGAAGCGCGCGCGGCGACGCGCTCGGCCCCCTCCATGGCCTCGTGGTCACCGTCAAGGACTGGATCGACGTGGCGGGCATGCCCTGCTCCGGCGGCGCGTCGGCGCACGTGGCGCGCGTCCCGGCTCGCGACGCGACGGTGGTCGCGCGGCTGCGCGCCGCGGGCGCGATCGTGCTCGGCAAGACCAACCCGGCGGAGCGGAGCGAGGCCTTCGGCCCGACGTTCAACCCGCACGATCCGACGCGGACGCCGACCGGCAGCAGCTCGGGCGAGGCAGCCCTCGTCGCCGCGGCGGGCTCGCCGCTCGGCTTCGGGTCGGACTCCGGCGGCAGCCTGCGCCAACCCGCCCACGCCTGCGGCGTGTGCACCATCCGGCCGAGCAGCGGCCGCGTGCCGCTCACCGGCCACTTCCCCTACATCAGCCCGATGCTCGACCCGCGCACCGTGATCGGTCCGCTCGCGCGCGGCGTCGACGACCTGCTGCTCGCGCTGCGCGTGATCCAGGGGCCGGACGGCGACGACCCCAGCGCCGTGCCGATGCCGCTCGGCCACCCCGGCAGCGTCGACCTGGCCGGGCTCAGGATCGCGTGGTGGACCCGGCAGCCAGATTGCACCCCCACGGCCGACACCGAGCGCACCGTGCGACGCTCTGTCGGCTGGCTCGAGGAGGCGGGCGCCACGCTCGTCGAGGACCGCCCCGACGGCCTCGAGGCCGTGTACCCGCTCACGCGCACGTACTGGTCACTCCCCGAGTCCGACGAGGCCGAGCGCTGGCAGCCGAGCGCGGTGAGCGCCCTGGATGCCGACGCCGTGCAGCGCTTCCGCTTCGAGTGGGACGCCTTCAGGCGGCGCCTGACGCGCTTCGTCGGCGCCTACGACGCCGTCCTGACGCCGGCGGCGGAGCGCCCAGCGGTCCGGCACGGCGACGACGCCGGTTCGATCGCCCCCACGCTCACGTTCAGCCTCGGCGGCCAGCCGGCCGCCGTGGTGCCGTGCGGGCGCAGCGACGACGGGCTCCCGATCGGCGTCCAGGTCGCCGCGCGCGTGGGCGACGACCACGTGGCGCTGGCCGTGGCGCGCGCGCTCGAGCGCGCCGGCGGCGGCTGGTGGCTGCCGTCGGGCGTCACCGGACCGCCGCCGTCACGTGCCTCGCGCTCATGAGCGACTGGGACGCCTTCACCGAGGGCGCGCACTGCACGCCGGCGGTGCGCCTGGAGGTGCTCGCGGCCACGCCGTTGTTCAGCGCGCTGACGCCCGATGCGCTTCAGGCGGTCAACGACCGCTGCCGGGCCCTCGCGACCAGCGCCGGCGAGACCGTGCATCACGCCGGTGAGCGCGCCCAGAGCCTGTTCGTCGTCGCGACCGGCCTGGTGAAGCTGCTGCGCCACGCGGCCGACGGCCGCACCGTGCTGCACGACCTCGTCGCCCCCGGCGAGAGCTTCGGGTCGCTGCAGGCGCTCGGCGACCGCCACTACGCCCACGACGCCGTCGTCGTCCGCGGCGGCTGCCTGCTGCGCTTGGCCGCCGAGGACTTCGATGCGCTCCTGGGCGACGTGCCCGGCGTGGCCCGCGCCGCGCTCGCGATCACCGCCGGGCGGCTGCGCGACGCGCGTGGATCGGTGGACGCCCTGGTGACGCTGACGGTCGAGGGGCGCCTGGCCGCGGGCCTGCTCCGCCTCGCTCGCAAGGTCGGCGTCGGCGACGCCGCGGGGACGCAGCTGACCGAGCGCGTCTCGCAGGTCGACCTGGCCGCCATGACGGGGACCTCGCCCGAGAGCGTCAGCCGGACGTTCGCGCGCTGGCGCGCGGCGGGGCTCGTGGCCGATGGCGAGCACGGCTGGCGCCTACCGGACGTCGCGGCGCTCGAGCGTCTCGCCGAGGGCGGACGCGAGGCCCGCTGAGCGTGACACACGGCTGGCCGACACCGTCGAACGGCGCACGCGCACCTGCACGCTTGACGGGCGTCAAGGCGAGCGCGGCGCGACGGCCCTAGCCTGGACTCGACCAGAGGAGGTCGATCATGTCCAGTGCGTCGAAACGGAGCGTCTTGCGCAGCAGTGAGCTCAGCTGCCCCAGCTGCGTGCGGGTGATCGAGCGGGCGTTGCGCGCGCTCGCCGGCGTGACCCACGCCGAGGTGTTCGTGAGCACGGGGCGCATCGAGGTCTTCCACGACCCGGAACGCGTCGCCACGGCCGACCTCGTCGCGGCCGTCCGGGCCGTCGGGTACCGCGCCGCGCCGGCCCTCGTGTAGCGCGAGGTGACGCTCCGCAGCCCGCTCCTCCCCGTGCTCGTCGCCGGCACCCTGATCGTGTTCGCGTGGCTCGGGCTCGCCTCTGGACCGGTGCGCGACGCCGCCTTGCTCGCCGCCGCGGTGGTCGCCGGCGCCGGCGTTGCGCACCGCGCCTCGCTCGCGCTCCGTCGGGGTCACGTCGGGATCGAGGCGCTGGTCGCCTTGGCGGCGCTCGGGGCCGTGGCCATCGGCGAGTACTGGGAGGCCGCCGCGGTCACGTTCCTGTTCGGGCTCGGCCACATGCTCGAGGCGCGCGCCATGGGGCGCACGCGTCGGGCGGTCGCCGAGCTGCTCGACCTGCTGCCGGACCACGTGCGCGTCCTCCGAGGCGACGCCGAGGTCGACGTCGACCCGAGCGAGGTCCGCGCCGGCGACCTCGTCGTCGTCAGGCCCGGCGAACGCGTCCCGGTCGACGGCCGCGTGGAGCGCGGTCGCGCAGCGGTCGACGAGAGCACGCTCACCGGCGAATCGATGCCGGTCGACAAGGGACCGGGCGACGCCGTGGCGACCGGCGCCAGCGCGCACGGCTACCTGGAGGTGCGGGCCGAGGCCGTCGGCGCCGACACCACCCTGGCGCGCGTGGTGCACCTCGTCGAGGCGGCGCAGGAGGCGCGTCCGGCACGACAGCGCGCCATCGAGCGCTTCGCCCGGTTCTACACGCCCGCGGTCGTGCTGGCCTCCGCCCTGGCGTTCGCGCTGACGCGCGACGCCCACATTGCGCTCACGCTCCTGGTGATCGCGTGCCCGGGTGCGCTGGTGATCGCCACGCCGATCGCGTTGGTGGCGGGCATCGGACGCAGCGCGCGCGACGGCGTCTTGATCAAGGGGGGCGACGCGCTCGAGCGCTTCGCGCGCACGGCCGTGATCGCGTTCGACAAGACCGGCACGCTCACGCTGGGCCGGCCCCGGGCGAGCGACGTCGTCCTCGCCGGCGGGGAGGCCTTCGAGGTGCCGCCTGACGCCCTGGAGCGGACGTTGGATCCCGGCGCGCTGCGGCTCGTGGCGCTCGCGGCGCGGGCGGAGACCGGCTCCGAGCACCCCCTGGCGCTCGCGCTGCGCACCGCGGCCGGAACGCCCGTCGGCGCGCGACCCGACCAGGTCGAGAGCGTCAGCGGCGGCGGCGCCAGAGCGACGGTCGACGGGAGCCGGGTCGCGGTGGGGTCGCCGCGCTTCCTCGCCGAGGCCGGTGTGCGGCTCGCTGCTGGCGACCTCGCCGCGCTCGACGCCCTGCGCGCTCGCGGCAGGACGGTCGCTGGTGTGGCGCGCGGCGGCCGCTTCGAGGGGTGGATCGGCTTCGCGGACGCCGTGCGGCCGCACGCCGCCGAGGCCATCGCGGCGCTCCGATCGCTCGGCGCTCGGCGCCTGGTGATGCTGACGGGCGACCATGCGCTCGCGGCGGCGGCCGTCGCGGACGAACTCGGGATCGACGACGTGCGTGCCGGCCTCCTGCCGGGCGACAAGGCGACGCACGTCGCCGAGCTGGGCGCGCTCGGCGGCGTCGTGGCGATGGTCGGCGACGGCGTGAACGACGCACCGGCGCTGGCGCGGGCCGACGTGGGCGTGGCGATGGGCGTCGCCGGCACGCGGGTGGCGCTCGAGGCCGCCCCCGTGGCGCTGATGCGCGACGACCTGCGCGCGCTCGCGGCGGCGCTCGCGACGGCGCAGCGCACCATGCGCGTGGTCCGTCAGAACCTCGCGATCGCGCTTGGTACCGTGGCGATCCTGGCGGTCGGCGTCCTGGCGGGGCACGTCCACATGGCGCTCGGCATGCTGGTGCACCAGGTGTCGGTCCTGCTGGTGGTGCTGAACGCCGTGCGCCTGACGCGGGCTCAGGCCGGGTCGTCTGCGGCGGGAGCGCTCGCCGGCAGCAGCGGCGCGAGCGCGTCGCACCAGACCCGGACGCGTTCGGCCACCGCCTCGGGTTCGTTGTCGTAGTCGAGCAGCAGGCCGACGGCCTCACGGCCTCGTCGCGCCCGGTCACCGATGACCGTGCCGGGCGCGACCGCGACCGCGCCGATCAGCGCTGCGCCGGCCGGTTCCTCCTCACCGGTAGCGCCATCCCCACCGACGTGAGCGTCCACACCGGCGCCGGGCGCATCGTCACGCTTCGCATGCGCCCCCTCGCTCTGGCGGAGCGGTTCCCGGGGACGGCGACGGTGAGCGTGGCCGCCCTCCTCGAAGGCGACCGGCGCGGGGTCCACGGGCGCTCACCGCTGCGCGCCGTCGATTACGCAAAGGAGGTGGTGGCATCGGGCTTCCCGGCGATCAGGGCGACCACGGGTCGCGTACGACGAGCGCTCCTCGCGTGGCTCCGCGCGTACGCCGCCGCCACGGCAACCTCGGCGAGCTATCAGTCGCTCCTCGACGCCGCGACGCCGGGCGAACGCGATCGCCCAGCCCGCTCCACGGTCGTCGAGCAACGCGCCGTGCTCGAAAGGCTGTGGGTCGTCGACCCGCAACCTGCGTGGCTCCCGACCCGGAACACCCTCTCGCGACTGGGACAAGCACCGAAGCACCACCTCGCCGACCCCGCCCTCGCTGCCCGCCTGCTGGGCCTCGGCGGCGACGCGTTGCTCGGCCCGGCCGGTGGCCTGTTCGGTCCGCTCTTCGAGGCCCTCGTCACCATGAGCCTACGCACCTATGCGCAAGCGGCCGAGGCCCGAGTCCTGCACCTGCGTACGCAGAACGGTGATCACGAGGTCGACGTGATCCTCGAACGAGGTGACGGCCGGGTCCTCGCCGTCGAGGTCACACTCGCACCGACCGTTCGTGACCACGACGTCACACACCTCGCTTGGTTGCGCGGCCGGCTCGGTGACGACCTGTTGGACGCCGTCGTCGTCACGACGGGCGAAGAGGCGTACCGCCGAAGCGACGGTGTCGCCGTCGTCCCGGCTGCGTTGCTCGGACCCTGAGCGACCGCGGCACCATCGGCGCGCACGGGGGCACGCTTCGCACCGGTGCAGCACGACGCCTCAGCGCTCGACGCCGTCCAACGTGAGCAGCGGCCGGTAGAGGTCGGGCCGGCGGTCGCGGAAGAAGCCGAAGCCGGCCCGGAAGCGCCGCGCGGCGGCCAGGTCGAGGTCGGCGTACAGCACCGTCTCGGCGCTGCGATCGGCCTCGGTGAGCTTCTCGCCCGACGGGTCGGCGACGAAGCTCGAGCCGTAGAACGTCGCGTCGCCCTCGCTCCCCACGCGGTTCACGGCGCCCAGGTAGCAGGCGTTCGCCACGGCGTGGCCGATCATGGCCCGCTGCCACATGTCGCGCGTGTCGAAGCCACCGGCCGCCGCCGGCTCGCTGCCGATCGCCGTCGGGTACAGCAGCACCTCGGCGCCCTGCAGCGCCATGGCGCGCGCGCACTCAGGGAACCACTGGTCCCAGCAGATGCCGACGCCGATCACGCCCACGCGCGTGCGCCAGGCCTTGAAGCCGGTATCGCCCGGGTTGAAGTAGTACTTCTCCTCGTAGCCCGGGCCGTCTGGGATGTGGCTCTTGCGGTAGAGCCCCAGCGCGCGGCCGTCGGCGTCGATCATCATCAGGCTGTTGAAGTGCGCCTGACCGGCGCGCTCGAAGAACGACACCGGCAGCACCACGCCCAACTCCGCGGCGAGCGCCTGGAAACGCCCGAGGAACGGGTGTCCGTCGACGGGGTGGGCGAGGTCGAAGTACTCTTCGCGCTCCGCTTGCGGCCAGTACAGGTACTCGAACAGCTCCGGCAGCAGGATCAGGCGCGCACCACCGGCGGCCGCCTCGCGCACGCGCGCCTCGGCGGCAGCGACGTTCGCGTCGCGATCATCCGTCAGCGCCATCTGCACCAGCCCCAGGCGCAGCGTGGCAGCGACCGCGTCAGCCATGGTCGACCTCACCGGCGGGCTGCTGCTGCGTCACGCAGTGCCAGGCGCCGCCACCCGTGATCAGGTGCGACGCGGGTACACCCACCACCTGGCGACCCGGGAACAGCGGGCGCAGCAGCTCGAGCGCACGCTCGTCCATCGGGTCGGCGTACGTCGGCACCAGCACGACGCCGTTGGCGACGTAGAAGTTGGCGTAGCTCGCGGCCAGCGTCCGGCCGTCGGGCAGCCGGCGCTGCTCCGGCAGCGGCAGCGGCACCACCGTGAACGGCGCCTCGTCGGGCGTCCGCAGGGCCATGAGCGCCTCGAGGTTCGCCTGCAGCGGCGCGAAGTTCGCGTCCGAGGGGTCGTCAGCGACGGCGCACACCAACGTCGTGTCGTCGCAGAAGCGCACGATCGTGTCGACGTGACCGTCGGTGTGATCGCCCTCGAGCCCGCGCTCCAGCCAGACCACGTGCCGCACGCCGAGACCGGCGCGCAGCAGCGCCTCGGTGTCGGCCTCGCTCAGCTGCGGATTGCGCGTCTGGGCGAGGAGGCACGAACGTGTCGTGATCAGCACGCCCTCGTCGTTGACCTCGATGGCACCGCCCTCCATCACGAAGGGGAAGGCGAAGCGCCGCATCCCGAGCTCGCGCGCGACCGCGGCAGGCACGAGCGTGTCGCGCCCGGCCTCGTACTTCCCGCCCCAGGCGTTGAACACCCAGTCGGTGAGGGCCACCTGGCCGGCGCCGTTCACGACGAAGATCGGTCCGTTGTCGCGGAACCAGGCATCGTCGAGCGGCACGCGGTGGTAGCGGACGTTGGCCGCGTCGGCGGCTGCGCGCTGCAGACGCGCCCGGGCGTCCGCCTCCGCCTCGGCGTCGGCGACGTTCACGACGACGCTCTCGAAGCGCGACAGGAGCGCGACCATGGTCGCGAACTCGGAGCGCACCCCGTCCAGCTCGCCCTCCCACAGCGTGTCGTCGCTGGGCCAACTGGTCCAGGTGGCGGCGTGCGGTGTCCACTCGGCCGGCATGCGGTATCCGAGATCGACGGGGGTGGGGTGGTCCAGGTCGAGCATCGCGTCTCCTGACGGCGCCCGACGGCGCGGGCGCGGCGCGGCTCGATGGTAGCACTCGCACCCGCGAGCGGCCGACGCGTGCCCGCGCGCGCACCTGATACCGTATCTGCCGGTGCCGCCGGCATGCAGCGGCGGACGCGATCACGCGCGCGCTCGGAGGACACGCCTTGGCCCACGCCACGCTCGACACGCCCTTCACCATCGCCGACGCCGAGGAGCTCTACAGCATCCCGGCCTGGGGCAGCGGCTACTTCCGCGCGGGCACGGGCGGCGACATGGAGGTCATGCTCCGCAGCGACCCGTCCCAGTCGGCGTCGATCCACGGCATCGTCGAGTCGCTGCGAGAACGCGGGCACCAAGTACCGATGATCGTGCGGTTCCCGCAGCTGATCGAGGATCGGCTCGACCGCATCAACCAGTCCTTCGCGGCGGCTGTCAGCGAGGCCGGGTACGAGGCGCACTACCAGGGCGTCTACCCCGTCAAGGTCAACCAGCGGCGCATGGTGATCGAGACGATCGCCGAGTACGGCGCGCGCTACATGACCGGCCTCGAAGCCGGCAGCAAGGCCGAGCTGGCGCTGATCCTCGTGCAGGACACGCACCCCGAGGCGCTCATCTGCTGCAACGGCTTCAAGGACGACGACTTCGTGCGCCTGGCTTTGTGGGGGCGCAAGCTCGGCAAGCCCGTCGTGATCACGCTCGAGAAGTACGCCGAGCTCGAGCGCGTGTTGCGCGTCGCGCGTGAGATGGGCGTGCCCCCCGTGATCGGCATCCGCTACCGGCTGCACGCCAAGGGTGCGGGCCAATGGGAGGCGTCGGGTGGCGACGGCGCCAAGTTCGGACTCACCAGCACCGAGCTGATCGACGCCGTGCGGCGGCTGCGCGAGCAGGACATGCTCGGCGCGCTGCAGATGATCCACTGTCATGTTGGCAGCCAGCTCACCGACGTCCGCAAGATCAAGGTCGCGGTGCGCGAGGCGGCGCAGGTCTACGTCGACGTGCGCGCCATGGGTGCCGACGTCCGCTACCTCAACGTCGGCGGCGGACTGGCCGTCGACTACGACGGCTCCAAGACCACCTTCGAGGCCTCCGCCAACTACGGCATCCAGGAGTACGCCGACACCGTCGTGTACACGATCAAGGAGGTGTGCGACGACGGCGGCGCGCAGC
>SLSM01000263.1 GCA_007130445.1 Trueperaceae bacterium
CGGTGGCGGAGCGATGACCGCGGTCCTGTGGCCGAGGGTGACGGGTACGGGCGCGGCGCCGGCGATCGATCTCGGCGCGGCGTTGTCGCCCGGCTCCAGTATTGCAACCGGCGTGCTCAGTCTGGGAGAAGCGCCATTCCCCGACATCGACCCCGACGAAACCACCGTGCCGTACACCTTCGGTCCCACGGTGGTCGGCGTGTGGCTCCCCGGCGCAATCAGCACGAGCGAGTTCATCATCGTCCCGCCGGCCGCCGGACCGCAGGCGTTCGTGTGGCGCGACGCCAACGGCAACGGACAGGCCGACGCCGACGAGTTCACCTGGCTCGGCGACCTCGGGGGCGGCGTCAGCATGGCCACCGGCATCAACCGCAGCGGCCTGGTGGTCGGGCAGTCGCGGCTCGCCTCGGGCGAGACCCGCGGCTTCGCGTGGCGCGACGGGGTCATGGTCGAGTTGACCGGACCGCCGGCCGACGTCACCGCCCTGGAGGTCCCGCCTCCCACGTACGACACCTTCGTTAGTGGGCTCAACGACCACGGCCAGGTTGTCGGAAGGATGAGGGTGATAGATCGCGAGAGTGTGTTGAGCAGCGGCATCGTGTGGACCGTGCCCGCGACGATCGAGCCCGGCGACCTGTTCATCGAGCCCGGCGACCTGTTCATCGAGCCCGGCGACGACTACCTGCCCGCCGGCTGGCGGGTCCTGCGCCTGGCCGCCATCAACGACCACGGCGCGATGACGGGCGTGGCGCTAGCCCCCGGCGGGCAGCTGCGGGCGGTGGAGTTGCGGCTGCGGGACTAGGACGACGACGGAGCGGCGGCCTCGAGGGCCGCCTCAGGATCGGCCGTGGCTCGGCACGACGGCCGAACGTGGGAGTGGCCGTGATGATGTGCGTCATGCTCCTTCGGGCGGGCCTGACCCAGGGAGTGACCGACGCTTCGGCTGTCCTGTGCGGGATTCGTCGGCTTCGTTCCGAAGGACCATCGCGCTTGCGACCGGACGGACGATCGTGACTTCATAGGAGCCTGGTCGAGAAGCCCCATCACTGTGTTGTCCGCCCGCCCGGCCGGCGCGTGCCATCCACGCACCTGCATGGCGGAGGGCAGCCATGCCCATCATGACCGAGCACTCTCGTTGAGTCATCGGCGGCGTCGACACGCACGGCCGCACGCACCATGCCGCCGTGATCGACGCGCTCGGCCGGCACCTCGTTGACCGTGCGTTCCCCGCGACGGGTGCCGGTTACCGGAACCTCGAGGCCTGGCTGCGTTCGTACGGCACCGGCGCGGCGGTCGGCGTCGAGGGCACCCGCGCGCACGGCGCCGAACTCGCCCGCAACCTGACGCGCTCCGGCCTCGAGGTGGTCGAGTTCGACCGGTCGGACCGGAAGACGAGACGGTTGCGTGGCACGTCCGACCCGATCGACGCCTACGCTGCCGCGAGCGCTGTGGCTTCGGGTCGCGCGACCGGAACCCCGAAGCGACGCGACGGCATCGCCGAGGCGATCCGTGCCCTGCGCGTCCCGCTCCGCTCCGCGCTCGAGGCCCGCACGCAGGCGATCAACCAGGCACGCCAACTCCTCGTCGCAGCCCCCGAAGCCCCCCAAGCACCCCTGCGCGACCGATCCTGGTTTGCGCTGGCGCACGCCTGCGCGCGACTTCGACCCACCGACCTGAGCGACCCCATCGGCGCAACCAAAGCCGCGCTGCGTCACCTCGGCCGCCGCATCCTCAACCTCAGCCATGAAGTCGAGGCGCCGAACACGGCGCTGCAGGAACTCACGGCCCGCGCCGCACCGGAACTCCTCGCCCTACAGCGTGTCGGACCCGACATCGCAGGTCAACTCCTCGCCACCACCGGCGACAACCCCGACCGGCTACGCTCCGATGCCGCGTTCGCGCACCTCTGCGGCGTCGCTCCGATCCCAGCGTCGACGGGCAGGAAGGACCGGCACCGCCTCAACCGCGGCGGTGATCGCGCCGCCAGTCGCGCCCTGCACACCATCGTCCTGACCCGCATGAGCTGGGACCCACGCACACGCGCCTACGTCGAACGCCGCACACAACAGGGCCTCTCGAAGAAGGAGATCATGCGCTGCCTCGAACGCTACGTCGCCCGCGAGGTCTACCAGACCCTCACGACACCACCCAACACGGCGGGTCCGAAGCCAGCCATGCCGGCTTGACGAACATTGGAGCATCCCGTCGCCGGGCTGGCGGTGAACAGTGTTCAGCGGCAGCGTAGTGCCAGTGAGGCCGTCGGGTACGGAGATGCTATCCCGTCGGTCGTGTGCGGTGTTGGCAACTACAGGTTCTTGGTGGTCGGAACCTACGGGGAGCACGCTGGCGGTTCGATGCAGAGTGCGTCCAGCACGGGCCCAGCGAGGCGAGTCGTGACACGATGAATCGTCGCATGACTCGTCTCCCGACGCCAGAACCCACGAGCGCTCACCCGTACGGAGCGAATCTCAGGGGACCACACAGCACGACACGGTGCACCACGAACGCCGTCTGGGACAAGGTCTCTTGCACTCATTGCATCTCACCTGGTGAGCGTCGCCGTGCCTGGGGTCACCTGGTCGCAGGTTCAGATCCTGTCACCCCGACCAGCTAGGAATGCTGTCCAGGACGGCGTGAGAAGGAGTACGTGACCCAGGCGTCCAGGGTTCGCTTCCTTCGTCGTCTGCCCACGAGTGGCCGCACCCCGGTCCCGGCGCTCACGCCTCGGCCATCGTTCGCTCGCCGCTGGCGTCGCACCGCACCGCGGTCGCCGGCTTCACGGTAGGGTCGTACGGTCCGAGCCGACGGACGCCGGGGACGATCCCGGCTATCCTGACGCATCGCGACACGCGACGGCCGTCCAACCGTCGGCGAGATCGCCCAGTCCACCGCGTTCCAGGAGATCCATGTCCTCTTCCACAGCCCGCGGCTACCTCGTTCACCTCTACACGACGTCGACCCTGCTCTTCGTGGTCCTGGCCGTGCAGTGGATCCTCGACGGTCGCTACGAGTGGGCGCTCGTCGCGCTGGCGATCACGGTGCTGATCGACGCCACGGACGGCGCATTGGCACGCAAGCATCGCGTCGCGCAGACCGTTC
Organism: Trueperaceae bacterium; assembly: GCA_007130445.1. GTDB lineage: Bacteria > Deinococcota > Deinococci > Deinococcales > Trueperaceae > CSSed10-48. The sequence continues at coordinate 3,100 of SLSM01000263.1, forward strand.
CGAACATCGACGGTTCGCTGCTCGACAACGTCATCGACTTCGTGTCATACGTCTTCCTGCCGATCCTGTTCCTCATCCACGCCGGCCTGTTGCTGCAGCCGGTGACGGCGTTCGCCACGCTGCTGGCGTTCAGCTCCGCGTACGGGTTCTCACGGACGACCGCGAAACAGAGCGACGAGGGCTTCTTCGTGGGGTTCCCGTCGTACTGGAACGTGGTGGTGTTCTACGCCTTCCTCCTAGACTTCACGCCCGCGTTCACGACGGCGCTGGTCGTCGGCCTCAGCCTGCTCGTCTTCACGGGCGTCCGCTTCCTGTACGTCACACGCCTGCCGCGCGGGCGCACGCTCCATCTCGTCCTGGGGAGCGTGTGGGGTGCGACCATGTTGGCGGCGTTGTTGGTCGAGGCAGGACCGCTGCGGAGCGCCCTCGCCTACGCCTCGCTGACCTACGTGGCGTTCTACGTCGTGCACTCCGTCGTGCTGGACGTGCAGAGCCGCCGGGCGCGCGCATCGCGGCCCTTGCGCGCCGCCGACCTGAACGACTGAGCCGGGAGGCGGGAGCGAGCGATGCCGACACTCGAGACGAACCTCGGCGAACGCTCGCGCCGATCGCGGGCCGTGTTCCGAGCGGTCGCCATCGCCGCGTGGTCGGTCGTGGTCGTGACGTTCTGGTACGGCGCTCGCCAGGCTGGCGTGGGTCCGCTCGACTACCTGTTCGGGGGGATCGACCGGGTGGCGGCGCATCCCTGGGCCGCCGTCGCGGTGCTGGGGCTGTACCTGGTGCGGCCGTTGCTCCTCGTGCCGATCTCGATCGTCAACGTCGCCTCGGGTTTCGTCCTGGGGCTGCTGCCGGGCCTGGCGCTCGCGCTGACGGGCACCCTCGCGTCGGCCTCGATCGGGTACGGGATCGGCCGGGTCCTCGGATCCGCGGGTCTCGCCAGGTCGCTGCCGGAGCGCTGGGCGATCCTGGGCGTGCTCCGCCGAAACGCGTTCGTGAGCGTCGTCGCCGGCGGGCTGATGTACCTACACGCCGATGCCGTCAACCTCCCGGCAGGTCTGATGCGCATCCGATTCGCCGTGTTCTTGGCCGGCATCGTCGTCGGCAATGCGCTGACGATGAGCGCGGCGGTCCTCGCCGGCGCGTCGGTCGATGGGAACCTGAGCGACGCGACCGTCGCGGTCGACGCCACGACCCTGGTCCCCGCGCTCGTGCTGTTCGCGCTCAGCCTGACGCTGGCGTCGTGGCTGCGGCGACGCAGCGCTCGGGCGCGCGATCGCGCCGCCGCGACCGCGCACTCGCGCAGCTGACGCGGACCCCTCCACCGCTCGGTCGCCCGGCCTGAGACACGCGCCCCTCGAGCGTTCCGAACGCGTCAGGAGCGCCCTCCCCTGCGTGCTATCGTCGAAATCGATGCAACGGACACCGCTCTACCAAGCCCACGAGGCCCTCGGTGCGCGGATCGTCGACTTCGCCGGTTGGGCGATGCCGATCCAGTACCCGAGCGGCATCAACCATGAACACCTGGCCGTCCGCCAAGACGTCGGCGTGTTCGACGTGAGTCACATGGGCGAGCTGCGCGTGCGCGGCGCCGACGCGACGGCGTTCCTGCGCTGGAGCACGCTCAACGACGCTGGCAAGCTGCGCGTGGGCCGCGGCCAGTACTCGATGCTCCCGAACGATCAGGGCGGGTTGGTGGACGACCTCTATCTCTACCGCGACGCGGACGACGACTTCCTGGTCGTCGCCAACGCAGGCAACGTCGACGTCGTCGACGGCCATCTGCGGCGCCTCTCGGAGGGCTTCGACGTCGTGATCGAGGACGAGTCGGAGCGCTGGGCGTTGATCGCGATCCAGGGACCGGGCGCCGCCCTGCTCCTGGAGCGGCTCTCAAGCAGCGACCTCGCGGCCGTGCGCAAGAACCAGACGGTCGACGTGCACATCGGGGGCTGCCCGGTGCGCCTCGCGCGCACCGGTTACACCGGTGAGGACGGCTTCGAGGCGTTCATCGCGCCGGCCGACGCCGTGGCGGTGTGGGACCTGGTGGTCGAGGCCGGCGCCGCACCGTGCGGCCTGGGGGCGCGCGACACGCTGCGGCTCGAGGCGGGGTTCCCGCTCTACGGCCACGAGCTCGGTCCGGACACCAACCCGCTGGCGACGCCGTTCGCGTGGGTGGTCAAGGACAAGCCCTTCTTCGGCCGCGAGGCGATGTGGGGCGTGGAGCCCGACAAGCGCCTGGTCGGCCTGCGCCTCGACGGACGCGGCATCGCACGCCAGGGGTACGAGGTGATCGACGAACGCGGTACGCCGCTCGGCGAGGTGACCTCCGGCACCTTGTCGCCGTTGACGCGCGAGGCGATCGCGATGGCCTGGGTCCGCTCGAACCACGCCGAACCGGGCAGCGTGCTCCAGGTCCTGATCCGCGGACAGGCCGTGCGATCAACCGTCGTCGTGCCCCCCTTCTACGGCCGTTGAGCCGGGTACGCTGAGTCTTCGAGGAGAGCATCCATGCATACGCCAGACAGCTTGCGCTTCGTACGCTCGCACGAGTGGGCCAGCGCGCCCGACGACGGCGTCGTCACCGTCGGCATCAGCGATTTCGCACAAGACCAGCTCGGCGACGTGGTGTTCGTCGAGTTGCCCGACGTCGGCCGCCAGGTGGCGGCGGGCGAGGCGATCGCGGTCGTCGAATCCGTGAAGACGGCGTCGGACATCTACGCCCCGCTCGCCGGCGAGGTCGTGGCCGTCAACGAGGCCCTGGAGGACGCGCCGGAGACCATCAACACGGAACCATACGAGGGTGGTTGGCTGTTCAAGCTGCGCGTCGAGGATCCGGCGGCGTGGGACGGCCTGCTCGACGCGGCCGGCTACGAGGCCGTGGCGGAGGCCGACTGAGCATGCCGTACGTTCCCCATTCGGACGACGACGTCCGCCGCGCCCTGGCAGCGATCGGCGTGGACGACGTCGAGACGCTGTTCGCCGACGTGCCCGAGGCGCTGCGCGACCCATCGATCGAACTGAGCGCGCCGCTCGACGAGACGGCGCTGCTCAGGCGCGTCGACGAGCTCGCCGCGCGTGATCGCACGACCGGCCCCGACTTCCTCGGCGGTGGTCTGCGTGCGCACTTCATCCCCTCCGTGACGCCGCACCTGGCCTTCCAGAGCGAGTTCGTGACGGCCTACACGCCGTACCAGCCGGAGGTCTCCCAAGGCATCCTGCAGGCGACCTTCGAGTACCAGACCATGATGTGCGAACTGACCGGGCTGCCGGCGTCGAACGCGTCGATGTACGACGGCGCCTCGGCCGTCGCCGAGGCGGCGCTGCTCGCGGTCCGGCAGACGAAGCGCGAGACGGTGCTCGTCTCGCGCGGCGTGCACCCCGAGACGATCGAGGTGCTGCAGACCTACCTGTGGCCGCTCGGCATCGCGCTCGAGGTGATCGAACTCGAGGACCTCACCACGCCGGTGCCGACCGTGTCGAGCGACGTCGCGTGCGTCATCGCGCAGAACCCCAGCTTCGTCGGCACGCTCGAGCCGATGCGCGCGCTCGCCGAGGCCGCGCACGGGGCGGGTGCGCTGTTCGTCGCCGCGGTGGATCCGCTCTCGCTGGCGGTGCTCGCCAGCCCCGGTGAGATCGGCGCCGACATCGCGGTCGGCGACGGTCAGACGCTCGGCAACCCCGTCGGTTTCGGGGGCCCGAGCTTCGGTTTCATGGTCGTCACCGAGCCGCTGTTGCGGCAGCTGCCAGGCCGCCTCGTGGGCCAGACCACCGACGTCGACGGCAAGCGCGCCTTCGTCTTGACGCTGCAGGCGCGTGAGCAGCACATCCGCCGCAGCAAGGCCAAGTCGAACATCTGCTCGAACCACCAGCTGACGGCGCTGATGGCCACGATCAACATGGCCGCGCTCGGCCCGCAGGGGTTGCGCGAGATGGCCGAGGGGAGCGTCCGCCGCGCCCACCAGTTGGCCGACGCGCTGCGCGCGGCGGGCGGCGACGTCCGCACGGGCGCGCGCTTCTTCAACGAGTTCGTGCTGCGCGTCGACCGCGATCCGGTGGCGCTGCGGCGGGCGCTGGCCGAACTCGGCATCCGCGCCGGCGTGCCCGTACCGGACACGTTCGGTCTCGGCCACGCCGTGACGCTGGCCACCACCGAGCGCACCAGCGAGGACGACATCGCCGCCTTGGTGAGCGCGCTGCGCGACCTGGGCGTGCTGGCGTCGGCCGGCCGGGAGGTGAGCGTATGAGCGCGTCGCAGCAGGCACCGGTCGGCGTCGACGCGGCGGACCGTTTCCGCGACGCGAGCTTCCCGTTGATCTTCGAGCGCGCCGCCCCCGGGCGCCGCGCCGCCCGGCCACCGGTCGTCGACGGGGCGCCGATGGCGGAGCTGTTGGGCGAAGAGCACCTGCGCGCGGCGCAGCCAGGGCTCCCGGAGGTCGCCGAGCTCGACCTGGTGCGCCACTACACGCAGCTCGCGCACCGGCAGTTCTCGATCGACGGGAACGTCTACCCGCTGGGCTCGTGCACGATGAAGTACAACCCGAAGCTCCACGAAGAGGTCGCCAAGCGTTTCCAGGACGTCCACCCGTACCAGGACGAGGGCAGCGCACAAGGCGTGCTGACGGTGCTCGCCGAACTCCAGGACGACCTCGCCACCATCACCGGGATGGACGCCGTCAGCCTGCAGCCTGCCGCCGGCGCGCACGGCGAACTGGCCGGCATCCTGATGATCCGCGCGTACCACGAGGCGCGCGGCGAAGGCGAGCAGCGCCGCGTGGTCATCTGCCCCGACGGAGCGCACGGCACGAACCCCGCCACCGCCTCCATGGCCGGCTACGACGTCGTCGAGGTGCCCACCGGGCGCGACGGCGAGGTCGACCTCGAGGCGTTCCGCGCCGCGCTCGGTCCGCACGTCGCCGCGGTGATGCTCACGAACCCGAACACGCTCGGGCTGTTCGAGACGCGCATCCTGGCGATCGCCGAGGCCGCCCACGCGGTGGGCGCGCAGCTCTACTACGACGGTGCGAACCTCAACGCCATCGTGGGTCGCGCGCGGCCGGGCGACATGGGTTTCGACGTCGTGCACCTGAACCTGCACAAGACGTTCACGACCCCGCACGGCGGCGGCGGTCCGGGCACCGGACCCGTCGGCGTGAAGGCGCATCTGGCGCCCTACCTGCCGGCGCCGCTGCTCGTGCGCCGTGAGGACGGCAGCGTCGGCGCGGAAGGGCAGCGCCCCACCGCGATCGGGCGGCTGCGGTCCCACTACGGCAACGTCGGGAACCTGGTGCGGGCCTGGGCGTACATCCGCACGCTCGGCCTGGAGGGTCTGCGGCGCGTGAGCACCATGGCGGTGCTGAACGCCAACTACCTGCGCGTGCGGATGCGCGAGGCGGGCTACACGATCGCCTTCGACCGCGTCAACATGCACGAGTTCGTGGCCCAACCGCCCGACGGGCTCAAGACGCTCGACCTGGCGAAGATGCTCCTCGACTACGGCGTGCACCCGATGACGGTCTACTTCCCGCTGGTGGTGCGCGAGGCCATGATGGTCGAGCCGACCGAGACGGAGTCGATCGAGACGCTCGACGCCTACGCCGCGGTGCTGGGGCAGGTGCTGCGCGACGCGCAGCGCGATCCCGCCCTCGCGCACGACGCGCCGCGAACCACGCCGGTCAGGCGCCTCGACGAGGTGGGCGCGGCCCGTCGGCCGATCCTCCGCCATCAGGTGCCGAAGGCCTGAGCGCCCCTGCGCCCATCACGCGAGCGCGCGCCGCCCGGTTGCCGGGCGGC
>SLSM01000383.1 GCA_007130445.1 Trueperaceae bacterium
ACCGCCCTGCCCGACGGCGACACCAGGACTTCGACGGTCTCCTCCGTCTCGACAGCCTGCCCCTCATACGGAACCGACTGACACGCGACCATGCTGAGCGCGAGAACGAGCAAGACGATGACCCGAGAGGAGGCGGATTGGAGTTCGGACCGTGCGGTCCTGACAAGGGAAGGCACCATGTGCTCCTTCGTGGACGCCGCAGATCGTGCGGCGGACCCACTTCCGAGGGAAGGAGCGTGTACCTGATCGAACCGATGCCCTTGCCCTCAGCCGGTTGCGCTACTGGCTCGACCTGTCCCAAGCGCCCACATACGGGATCAGGTGTCAAAGCCTCTGAGAATCGTGCGGAACACTGCCGTTACGTATGCATTGATCGCCGCACAACCAATGAAGTCCTCCCTTACTCGATGCAGCCGCGCGCCCCTGACGGGACGGGCGATGATCGCGGCAACGGTGCTAGGGGGTATGGGAGTGACAAAACGACGCCCCTCGGCCGGTTGCGCTACTGGCTCCACCTGTCCCAAGCGCCCACATACGGGATCAGGCTTCTCAGCCTCCGAAGAACGTGTGTGTCCTTCGTTGAGTCGATGATAACAGCGGCCGATCGTCGCGGATTGTGCGCAATTTCATGCGTTCGGTCGGGTCATGGCGGCGCCCCGCGCTCGGGCGCTCGGTCGGCCTCGGTGAGCGTTCTCGAGTGACGACTCGACGTGTGCACGGAGCACGCTCGTGTCTGCCGTGCAGGCGTTCAGCGCGCTGTGCCGCGCATCCGGTTGAGGCCTCGACAGTGGCCGCCATGCCCCACCCATCGACACCTGACACGCGTGGCCGCCGCCACACGACCTACCGCGTGTGACGACCGGTCCAACGTTCACGCGCTCTCCGATACGGTCCGGCGGCGATACGCTTCGCCACGCCTTTGGCCTGCCACTGCAACCACTGCACGTAGCGAGGCAACGCGGCACCCGCAGCTACGGCCGCAACCCAATCCGCCGAGGTGCCGCAGCGAACGCTGTAGCGTCCGACGACACGGCACTCGCTGCACGTCCGCCACACACGGGTGGGGTCCGACGTGAACAACCATCGGATGCCGGCCGCGGCCGCGGCCTGGGCGACCTCGTCGCCGAAGGCGCCGTTCGGAACGGAGGCAGTGATCACCCGATCGCCCACGATCTCCGACAGCACGCCCACGCTCTCCCGCCACTCGGCGTCGATCGTCGCCCGAGGCTCCGACGACAAGCGCCTCGGGTGGGATCGTGTGTGCGATCCGATCACGTGTCCGCGCGCCCATAGGTCGCGCACCTGGTCCTCGGCCACGAAGCCTGGGGTGCCGATCCGGTCGGTCGTGACGAAGAAGAGACCACGCCATCCGTGCGCCTCGAGCATCGGCGCGATGCGTGTCGCCGCACTCACGCCGCCGTCATCGAAGGTGAGCAGCGTGCCTTCGTTGGGCACCTCGAACGCGTCTCGCTCGAAGCCCACGGGCGGTGTGACGGGACGAGCGATCGCAGAGAGGTGCGCGTCGAACGATGCAGCGTCGACCTTGTACGTAGCCGCCGCAGCCCCCGGGAACCCGCTCTCGTCCGGCGTCGACGCATCGACGACGTCGTGGTACATCAAGACGGACGTTCGGGATCGCACGACGTCCCGCCGCATCAGGGACGCAGCGCCCACCGCAGTTGCTCGGAAGGCCCCGGCCGTGTCGCTCGGACCGCCACGTCCCACGACTCGTCACATCGAGGCCGACGCGGGAAGCCACGCGGGCAGGACGTCGTCGGTCGACGACGCCTCGGAGGGCTGTGGGTGCGTCTGTTCACGTGATGAACGTTCACCGGGTCGGCTCCAGTCGTACGCATCGTGACGCATGGTGGCCGTCGACCAGCCACGATCCGGTCGCACGTCGCTCGCGGCGCACGCTGGAACGTGGCCGACGTCGGGACGCGTGTCGCACGCCGTGCACCGTCCAATGAGCATAGCATCGGCCTCGCTGGCCTCGGCGGCGCCGCTCTCGGAGCGTGTCGGCAGCGCGCATCGGCTGTCGTACGGGGCACGAGACGATCGGCACTCGGACCGTTCCCGTGCGTGCATCGGACGCACGGATGAAGGTGTCGCGGCAGGGTCTCCGGACTGTGACCGATCATGACGACGGCTGCTCCCGGGCTGCCTACAATCATCGGATGACCGTCTACCGGGCTGGTTGCACCATGCCGCGCGTACGATCGATCGTACCGACGCGTTCGTCGCGCCGCCTCGCCGCGCCGGCGACGCACGTGGCCGTCGCATGACTTCGCGGGAACGCATCGCCGTCGTCGGATTGGGGTACGTCGGTCTCCCCGTCGCGCTCGCCTTCGCGCGCAGGTTCCCCGGCACGATCGGTTTCGACGTGAACGGCACGAAGGTGGCCGAGTTGCGGCGTGGGTTCGACCGGACGGGCGAGACCGACGCTTCGACCCTCGCCGCCAGCGAGTTGAGCGTGACGGACGACCCACGGGCACTCGGCGAGGCCACGTTCGTCGTCGTCGCCGTTCCGACGCCCATCGATCGCAACCGGCGACCCGACCTCACGGCGCTGCGCTCCGCGTCCGAGCTCATCGGTGGGGTCATGCGTCCGGGTACCGTGGTCGTGTTCGAGTCCACGGTGTACCCGGGCGTGACCGAGGAGGTGTGCGGTCCGATCCTGGAGCAGTCCTCCGGCCTCACGCGCGGCCGCGACTTCACGCTCGGCTACTCGCCCGAGCGCATCAACCCAGGCGACACCGAACACACGCTCGAACGCATCGTCAAGGTCGTCTCTGGCGAGGACGACGCGACCTTGGAGCGCGTCGCTGGCGTGTACGCCGCCATCGTCGACGCGGGCGTGCACCGCGCCCCCTCGATCCGGGTGGCGGAGGCGGCGAAGGTCATCGAGAACACCCAGCGCGACCTCAACATCGCCCTGATGAACGAGTTGGCGCTGATCTTCGACCGGCTCGACATCCGCACGTCGGACGTGTTGGCCGCCGCTGGTACGAAGTGGAACTTCCTGCCGTTCAGGCCCGGCCTCGTCGGCGGTCACTGCATCGGCGTCGATCCGTACTACCTGACCAGCAAGGCGGAGGAGGTCGGGTACCACCCGCAGGTCATCCTGGCCGGACGCAGGATCAACGACGGGATGGGCGCGTACGTCGCTCAGAAGCTGGTGAAGCTGCTCGCGCCGCGGGGCGTCGCGCTGCGTGACGCCCGCGTGGGCGTGCTCGGTGTGACGTTCAAGGAGAACGTCACCGATCTTCGGAACAGCCGCGTTCCAGACATCGTGGCGGAGCTCACGTCCTTCGGCATCACCGTGCTGGTGCACGATCCGATCGCGGACGCAGACGAGGCGCGCTACGAGTACGGCATCGAGTTGCAGCCGTGGGAGGCGCTCACCGATCTCGACGCGATCGTGTTGGCCGTCGCCCACAGGAGCTACCCGGACCGTGTCCTCGCCGACGTGACGCGCCTGTTGCGCGCCGACGGGGTCGTGATCGACGTGAAGGACGTACTCGATCCGGCTGCGCTGCCGCCCGGGCTCGAGTACTGGAGCCTGTGAATGTGCCACTGGTGAGCCTGCCCCGCTCGGTCGGCCACTCGGACGACATGGCGGTCGGTGATGCTCGCAACCTCCCGTTCGTCTCCATCGTCCTGCCGATCCGCAACGAAGCGGACCACATCGGCGCCTGCATCGGACGCCTCCTCGACCAGGACTACCCCCATGAGCGCATGGAGATCATCGTGGTCGACGGCATGTCAGACGATGGCACGCGCGCTCGGCTGCGCGAGTTGCAGGCCACATCACGACACGTCGCGATCCGTGTGATCGACAACCCGGCGATGATCGTCCCGACGGGCCTCAACCTGGCGATCCAAGCCGCGCGCGGCGACGTGATCGTGCGCATGGACGGCCACACCACGCCCGCCGTCGACTACGTCTCGGCCTGCGTCGCGGCGTTGAGGACCTCGGGTGCAGCGAACGTCGGCGGGGTGATCGAGCCGACAGGACTCACGCCGATGGGCGAGGCGATCGCGATCGTCACGAGCCACCCGCTGGGCGTGGGCGACGCCAAGTACCGAACCGGCGGTGCCGCTGGGAACGTAGACACGGTGCCGTTCGGCGCGTTCCGACGTGACGTGTTCGAGCGCGTGGGTCTGTTCGACGAGAGCATGGTGCGCAATCAGGACTACGAAATGAACGTGCGCATCCGAAGAGCCGGCGAGTCGATCTACCTGGATCCGGCGATCCGCAGCGTCTACACGCCTCGAAGCGACATCGCTAGCCTCTGGAAGCAGTACCTCCAGTACGGTTGGTGGCGCGTCGAGACCTTGCGCCGCCATCCCGGATCGCTCCGTTGGCGCCAAGCCGTACCACCGGTGTTCGTCGCCGCGCTCGTCGTCCTCGCCCTGGCCGGGCTCGCCTGGCCGCTCGCTGCCGTCGGCTGGCTGGTCATGGTCGGGACGTACGGCGTCCTCGTCGCCGCGGTCGCCCTCCGCCGGCGATCCGACAGGGCGACACCCGCACGGATCGCGCTCGCGTTCGCGACCGTGCACGTCGCGTGGGGAGCTGGATTCGCGCTGAACGTGCTCTCGCGAGGACGGTATCCGTACCGGTCGCAACCGCCGCGCGTGCCTGCCCTGCAGCCCGCGACTCGCGGCGATCGCGCACCCGCCGCAGACTCGTGACGCGGGCCCGAACCGTGCCAGGCGCGTAGACGAACGCTTTCACGCCGGCACCACGGCTCGATTGTCACAATCCTGTGACAAAGCACGATGTACGTTTGAACGTGTACCGCCTGCACCGGCCGCTATCCTTGAGGCCGAGCCCAACGAACCGCATCGAGCACCGTTCGCGCGTCGCCACAGCCCCGAACCGAGATGGATACGCAACGTGAAGACGTACAGACATCCCAGCATCTTCGATAGCCGCAGCGAGCGGCGTGCGATTCACGACACCGGCCTTGGCGCCGGGTTCCCTTGGATGAGCCTTGCCGACTCGCTCGGGCTGATCGCTGCCCTCACGATCGTCGCCGCGCGGGTGGACATGGCGGACCCCAGCCAGCGCATGTTCGTGTTCGCGCTCGGCGCCATCAGCACCCTCGTGTGGCTGCTGTTCAGTCAGGTGAAGACGCTCGAGACGATCATGAAGGGGCGTCGCACCGCCCTGGTCGGCGTGCCGGTTTCGGCGGCGCTGATCGGCGGCGTCACGCAGTTCCTCGGATACGAATCCGTGGCGATCATCGAGCTCGCCTTGTTCACGGTGGCGTGGACGGGTGTACTGATCGTCAGCCGGTTGGTATACCCCCTGTACCGATCGGTGCGCACCATCCTCGTCGTCGGGTCCCCGACGTTCAGCAATGAGCTCGAGCTCGTGCCCGGGTACCGCGTCGTACGGCTCGACGAGCCGCCCGACGACTTCCTCGGCTACGACATCGTCGTCAGCGACCCAACCGAGGCCTACGATGCCGCCTGGCTGCGCTGGATGAGCCACGCCAACATGTACGGCATCAAGGTGCTGCCCGCGCCCCTCGTGTTCGAGACGCTGACCGGGCGCGTGCCGTTCGAGATGCTCGATGGCCGCTGGGCGTTCGACATCCTGAACGGACGCTCGCCCTACCGGCTGTGGAAGCGCGCGTTCGACGTCACGGCCGTCGTCCTCACGGCACCGCTGTCGCTGCTCCTGGCGGGGATCGTATCCCTGATCGTGCTGTTCGACACGGGTCGCCCGATCCTGTTCTGGCAGCACCGTGTCGGCTACGGCGGACGGCCGTTCCGCATGGTGAAGTTCCGGACCATGCGGACCGACGCGGAGTCGAACGGCGACGCCTTCGCGACCATGGACGACAACCGCGTGACGGCGACCGGCCGGTTCCTGCGCCAGTACCGCCTGGACGAGATCCCCCAGTTGTGGAACGTCCTGCGTGGCGACATGAGCGTCATCGGGCCGCGCCCCGAGCAGCTCTCGTTCGCGAAGCAGTTCGGCGGCGACATCCCGCTCTATGATCACCGCCACAGCGTGGCTCCTGGCATCACCGGCTGGGCGCAAGTCAACGATGGGTACGCCGCGAGCGTCGACGAGACCCGCTCGAAGCTCCGACACGACTTCTTCTACGTGAAGCACTGCTCGTTCCACCTCGACATGCTGATCGTGTGGCGCACCATCGTAACGGTCATGACGGGCTTCGGTTCGCGTTGAGCGAGCGCTCGACCGCGGCGCACACCGTGCACGAGGTCGAACGCTTCCTGCTCGGCGACCCCGCCGCAGCGCCGGACCTCGACACGCTGCGTGCTCTGAGTCTCTCAGGCCACGCGTTCGTGACGTTGCCGGAGCATCCACAGCGCGACCTGCTCCGGCAGCTGTACTCGTTCACCGCCGCTCGTCACCTCGCCGTCCGGCAAGGGATCATCGCGCTCCTGCGTGCGTGGGCCGCGGCCGACGTACGCGCCGTCGTCTTCAAAGGGTTCTACCTGGCCGAGTTCGTCTACCCATCGGCCGGTCAGCGAACCTACGCCGACGTCGACATCGTGATCGAGGAAGGGCGAGCAGGCGACGCGCTCGCGCTCGCACAGCCGCTCGGTTGGCAGGTCGTCTGGCGCGTCGACGTCGGGGACGACGTCCTCGCCGTCCACGGGGCGGAGTACACGGGCCACGAGGTCGGGCAGATCCGGCACCCTGCGCTCGATCTCGCCATCGATGTCCACCGTCGGGCGGTCCACAACAACCACAACCGTCTGCCTGCACATCCTGCCGGGCAGCGGCTGACGGCTGCATTGCGCGACGGCGCCGACGAGATCGAGTGGGAAGGCGTCACGGTGCGAGTTCCCAACCCGTTGGACGCGGTCGTCTTCGGTCTGGCGCTCAACCGCTGCTGGGGCAGCGACGCCTGGCAGGTCAAACCCCGGGATTACGCCGACTTCGAGGCGCTCATCGCCCGCTTCGACGTGACGCCGAGCGCCGTCCTCGAGCGCGCACGGCGCCTCGGCGTCGGCCGGACGGTCGCCACCTACCTTCGCCGCTGCGATCCGACGGTGCGCCGGCTCGATCTGCGCACCCCCTCGTGGTGGGCGTTGCGGTGGTGGAACCTGCGCGTGGCTTCCGAGCGCGGTTGGCGCGACGGCGCCTCCGCCTGGATGGCGCTCGTCGATGCCGTCACCGACGGCGTCGCGCTGCTTCGGATGCTGCCGGTCGTCCGCCGTGCCGAGCGCGACGTCGCCGCTGGGGAGTGGCGGCAGCGCGAGACCGCCGGCGCTGCCGACGACTCCGGTCCACGGTTGACGAACCAGCACTGGCGGACGTCACGCCGCGCCATCGAGCGCGTGATCAAGCTCCGCCGTACGCGCGCAGAGGTGTTCGCGTCGGTCGCCGCGCTCGCGGGCCACGAGGTGATGAGGCGTCACGGTCTACCGGCCCGGATCGAGCGCGTCGCTGGGCACCAGGGCGGTGTCGAGCGAGCGCAACTGTGGCTCGGGGAGCGCGTCGTGCGCTTCGCGAGCGACGCGCTCCATGCCGAGGCGCCGCGCGCCGCGGCCGTCGACGCACGTGCCACGGTGCGGACCGGTCGCTCTGCCGAGGGTCTCGACGCGCAGAACGATTGACCACTGCTTCCTCACGAACGAACGTCGTAGGTTGACCGGGTCGGCCGCTGCGATGCTTGCGCGCGCATCGTGTTCGCCGCGCCGATCAGAAGGAGCTCACGTGAACTCGCGCAGGTTCGATCTCGATCAGTCCACGCGACACCGCAGCGCGACGACCGCACCCGACCGCACCGCACTGGCGGCTGACGTGGCACGCCACGACGACGTGCCGAGCGCTCCGCGCGTCAGCATCGTCCTCCCGACACACCGCCGACCACGGCACCTCGCTCGCGCGATCGCGACGGTCCGGGCCCAGACCATCACCGACTGGGAACTGATCGTGGTCGACGACAACGACCCGCTGCATCCCGAGCGCCTCCACACCGAGCAGGCGCTGGCCCGGCACGTGGGCGACCCGCGCATCCGCTTCCTCCGACACGACGACAACCGCGGCGGGTCAGCGGCGCGCAACACCGGCATCCGCGCCGCTCGTGGCGCCTGGATCGCGTTCCTGGACGACGACGACGAGTGGCACGCGAGCAAGCTCGAGCGCCAGCTCGAACTCGCAGCCGACAGCACGGCCGACGTCGCACTCGTGTACTGTCGGATCCATGAGCGCCACGTCGGAACGGGTCGGGAGTCGGTCTACCGCAGCGAACCGGACAAGTGCAACGTCCGCGATCTCTTCCGGCGCAACCACATCGGCGGCACGTCGTGCGTGATGTGCCGCGCCGACGCGCTGCACGCGGTCGGCCTGTTCGACGAGGCGCTGGCCTCACGGCAGGACATCGACCTGTACGTTCGCCTGGCCGGGCGGTACTCGTTCGCGTTCGTCGACGCGGCACTCGTCACGATGAACCTCCACGGCGACGGCCGCATCTCCACGAACCTGCGCTCCAAGGTGAAGGGCCACACCCAGTTCTTCGAGAAGCACCGAGAACGGATCGAGGCCGACCCGGTCGCGCTGCGTGCTCGGCTCAACGAGATGGGCCGCTTCCTGCTCGCGTCGCACGACCTGCTGGCGGCCCGACGCGTGCTCATCCGAGCGTGGAGCCTCGAGGTTCGCGACGGCGTCGCGCTCAAGCGCCTGCTCTTGACGTTTCCGACCGTCAGGTCGGTTCGGTACCAGGCGCGGCGCGTCCTGGGCATCTGAGGCTCGCGTGAGTCGAGCCCTGGGCTCGGCGTGAGCGGCCTCTGCGGCATCGTCGACCTGTCCGGGCGTCAGGTCGCCGCCGAGGATCTCGAGCCGATGATCGCAGCGGCCTCGTATCGTGGCCGCGACGGCGTCTCGATCTGG
>SLSM01000020.1 GCA_007130445.1 Trueperaceae bacterium
ACCGACCCGGCGCCGTGCGCGCGGTGGTCCTCGACCCCATGCTGGGCGGGGAGCGGCGCACGCGCCTGATCCTCGCCGCCGACCTAGCGGGCGTCGCGTGGCGCGACGACGCGCGTGCGCTGCGGGCCCTGCGGCACCGCAGCGACGCGCGCGCGCTCGTGCTGCTCGATGCGTCCCCCGACGCGCTCGACCCGAACGCGGACCACCTGGCCCTGATCGCCACCCGCAACGCCGGCAACCTGGGGGCGGTCCTGCGTACGGCCCTCGGCTTCGACCTCCGCGACGTGGCCCTGATCGGCTCCGCGCTCGACCCCTGGTCGCCACACGTCCTGCGCGCGTCGCTCGGGGCGCGCTTCGCGCTGCACGTCGCGACCTTCCCCGACGTCCGGACCTATCGCGAGGCCCAGCCGGATCGGGTCGTGGCGGCGTTCGGTGCGGCCAGGCCGGAGCGGCCGAGCGTCGCGCTGCCCGAGGTGCGCCTGCCGCGTCCGCTCACGCTGGCGTTCGGACCCGAGTGGTCGAACGCCGGCTCGGACGCTCTGCCCGCGGACGACGCCGACGACCTGGTCGTGCACATCCCCCAGCACCCCCATATCGAGAGCCACAACCTGGCCGTCGCCGTTGGCATCGCGCTCTACGCGCTGCGGCACGGCGCGTGCTAGCGTCCGCGCATGGCCCGCTTGCCACGCCGTCTCGCGTTCGGGATCGGCGGCGCCGAGATCGGCGCCTCGCTGGCCTTCGTGGCCATCAACACCTGGCTGCTCTACTACCTGATCAACGTGGCGCGCGTGCCGCCGCTGCTCGCCGGCGCGGTGTTCGTGGCGGGGCGCGTGGTCGACGCGATCACCGACCCGTTGATGGGGACGCTGGTCGACCGCACGCGCCAGCGCTTGCCGCGCCTCCGCTGGGTGCGCTGGGGCGCGCTCCCGCTCGGGGCGGCCTTCGCGCTGCTGTGGTGGGCACCGGCGGCGGCTGGTGAGGCCGCCACCTGGGTGGCGCTCGCGGCGCTGCTGCTCACGTCGGTCCTGTACACGGTGGTGCAGGTCCCGGTCTTGTCGCTCACGCCCGACCTGGTGCCGGACTACGACGACCGCACCACGCTGACGGCGGTGCGCACCGCGTTCGCGGTCGTCGCGTCGATGCTGGCCGTGGCACTCCCGCCGCTCATCGTGTCGGCCGTCTCGGGCGGCGGCGACCTCGCCGCGAGCGCGCCGGCGGGGTGGGCCTGGATGGGGGTCGCGTTCGGCCTCATCGTGACGGCCGGCTACCTGACGCTGCCGCGCCTGGTCGCGGAGCCGCGAGCGTCGTCCGAGGCGCGCGGTGGCGGCGACGCCGCGTGGTGGACCGTCCTGCGCTCGCCTGGCTTCGCGAGCGTGCTGGTGACCTTCCTAGTCGTGACGATCGGCATCATGCTCGTCAACTCGCTGCTGCCGTTCGCGCTCGAGTCGGTGCTGCTCGTGCCCGCCGCGCAGCAGACGACGCTCCTGGGGCTGCTGTTCGGCACGGCGGTGCTCACCTTCCCGGGCTGGGCGTGGCTCACGGGGCGCGTCGGGAAGCGCGGGGCGTTGACCCTGGGCGCGCTCATCCTCGCGGGTGCGTTGCTCGGTCTGATGGGGAGCGGGGTCGGGGCGGGCATGACCGCGTCGACGCTCGCGTGGACCGCGCTGGCCGGCGTGGGCCTGGCGGCCGTGATGGCGCTGCCGTGGGCGATGCTCCCCGACGTGGTCGAGTTCGACGCGCTGCGCTCCGGCGAGCATCGCGAGGGCCTCCTCTACGCCCTGTTCACGTTCGCACAGAAGCTCGCCGGCTCGATCGGCGTGTTCGCCAACGCGCTGGCGACGTCGCTGCTCGGCTACCAGGCCGGCAGCGCCGTGCAGGCCGAGTCGACCGTGCGCGGGCTGCAGATCGTCCTCGGCCCGATCGCCGCCGCGGTGTTCGTGGTCGCCGCGATCGTCGTGTGGACCTCGCCGATCACCCGTGCGAGCCACGCCCGCGCGCGCGCGGAACTCGACGCGCGCGAGGGGGCCGCCGCGGCGGTCGGCGCAGCGCCGGCCGCTGCGCTGCCGGAGGGCCCGCCGCGGTAGACTCGCGGTCATGCGCGAACTGCTGTACAACGCCGCCCGCCACTACAAGCGTGGCAAGGCGCTGCTCGAACGCGGCGACGTCCGGGGCGCGCACAAGGCCTTCGAGGAGGCGCTGCTCGACCTGCACGCCGTGAAGCCGCAGCGCATGCGCGACGTGCTGCTCGCGCAGGTGTACCTGTCGCGCTACCAAGCCGGCCGCGAGGTCGACCCGCGCGGCGCCCGCGCCGACCTGCAGCTCGGCTACTCCTACGCCCGTACCACGCGTGAACCGACCGTTCGTCAGCTCGCCGAGACGCTGTGGCGTGCGGAGCGCGACCGGCCCCAGGCGTCCGCGCCGGTCGGCCGCCGTGGCCCGCGCGGCAAGCGCACGTCCTAGACTCGGGGGCATGGACCCCGCCACAGCCCGCCAGCATGCCCAAGGCCAGCGCGACGAGTACCTCGCCCTGTTGGAGCGCCTCGTGCGCATCGAGTCCCCCTCGCGCGACCGCAGCGGCGCCGACGCCTTCGTCGACGCGCTCTCGAGCGTGCTGCAGGGCGACGGCTGGTCGCTGCGGCGCGAGCCGCGCGCCGACGTCGGCGACATCGTGATCGCACGCATGCGCCACGGCGCGCCCGGGCCCGCCACGCTGCTGCTGTGCCACTACGACACCGTCCACCCGCGCGGCAGCTTCGGTGCCCAGCCGTGGCGCGTCGAGGGCGACAGCGCCGCAGGCCCGGGCGTCCTCGACATGAAGGCGGGGATCGTCGCGGGCGTGCTCGCCCCGCGCCTCGTACACGGCGCGAGCGCCTCGCTCGCCGGCCCGCTCACGCTGCTGGTCACGTCCGACGAGGAGATCGGCTCGGACGCGAGCCGCGCGCTCATCGAGGCGGAGGCCAGGCAGCATGCGCGCGTCTTGGTGCTGGAGCCCAGCCGCGACGACGGCGCGCTCAAGGCGGGGCGCAAAGGCGTGGCCCTGTACACGATCGGCCTGCACGGCCGCGCCTCACACGCGGGCCTGGCACCCTTCGACGGCGCCAGCGCCCTGGTCGAGCTCGCCCACCTGGTGCTCGAGTTGACGCAGATCGGGAGCGCCGAGGTCGGCACCACCGTCACGCCGACGGTCGCGCAGGCCGGAACGACGAGCAACGTGGTGGCCGAACGCGCCACGCTGGCGGTCGACGTGCGCGTGGCGGACCTGGCCGAAGCGGAGCGCGTCGACGCCGCGGTGCGGGGGTACGCCGTGCGCGACCCGCGCGTGCGTGTCGACGTGGCCGGTGGGCTGAACCGGCCGCCCATGGAGGCGAACGCCGTCAACGCGCCGCTGCTCGAGCGCGCGCTCGCGCTCGCGAGCGCCGCCGGCTGGTCGGTCGAGGGCTCCGTCGTCGGGGGCGGCTCGGACGGCAACTTCACCTCGGCCCTCGGCGTGCCCACCCTCGACGGGCTCGGCTCGGTCGGGGGCGGCGCGCACACGAGCGACGAGCACATCCGGATCGGCGAGAGCCTCGACCGGCTCGGGTTGCTCGCCTCGCTGCTCATGGAGGCGTGACGGAGCGCGTGCTAGCGTGAGCGCATGATCGCAGCGCTGGTCGCCCTCGCGGCCGGGGTGGCGCTGGCGGCGGCCTTCCCGCCGTCGGGGGTGTGGCCGCTCGTGCTCGTGCTCGCGGTGCCCTTCGCACAGGTCGCCCGCGCCGAGCGCCCGGCCGACGCGTTCTCGACGGCGGCAGCGTTCGCGCTCGGCTACTTCGGTCTGTACGTCCTGTGGCTACCGCTGTCGTTCTCCTCACCGGGCCTGCTGGGACCGTTCTACTGGCTGCTGCATCCCATCATGCTGATCGTCCTGGCTGTGACGTGGGGCTTGACGGCGTGGTTCGCCCGCCTGCTCGCCGGCCGCGGCGCGGCCACGCTGTGGCTGCTCGTGCCGTTGTGGGTGCTGGTCGAGTGGGCCCGCAGCCAGGGCTACTTCGCCTTCCCGTGGGGGACGCTCGGCTACGTGTGGCTCGACACGCCGGTGGCGCAGGCCGCGTCGCTCGTCGGCGTGACCGGGCTCTCAATCCTGACGGCGGCCCTGGCGGCGGCCGTGGCGGCGCCGTTCGTCGTCGAGGGCTCGGCACGCTCGCGCGGCAGGCTGGCGCTCGGCCGCTTCGTGCCGCTCGTGCTGGTCGTCGGTGTCCTCGGCGCCGGCTGGTGGTGGGGCGGTCGCACCGTACCGGCGAACCTCGGGCCGCTCGAGGCGACGGCGCTCTTGGTCCAGGGCAACGTCGACCCCTTCGGCCGGGCCGTGAGCGCGGCGCAGGAGCTCGACGTCCACCTCACCATCACCGAGCTCGGGGTGTCGGCGATGGCCGCTCCGCCGAACCTGGTGCTGTGGCCAGAGGGGGCGATGACGGGCTTCGACCTCGAGGCGGCCGGTTCGGAGGCGCTGCGAGCACGCATCCAGGCGGCCGCGCCCGGCTCGACGTTCGTGATCGGCGGTCGGGGCCGCGAGGGCGCGCGGAGCTTCAACAGCGCCTTCGTCCTCGAGGACGCCGTGGTGGTGGGGCGCTACGACAAGCACGTGCTCGTGCCGTTCGGAGAGCGCTGGCCCTTGATCGAGACGTTCTCGGGTGTCTACCGAGGCGTGTTCGCGGCGCTCAACCTGCCGATGCTGGTGAGCACCACGCCGGGCCCCGGTCCGGTGCCGCTGCCGTCGCGGCTGGGGCCGCTGGCGACGGGCATCTGTTACGAGTCGGTGTTCCCCGCGATCAGCGCCTCGATGGTGGCAGCCGGCGCGCGCGTGCTCGTGGTGATCACGAACGACGCCTGGTTCGCGCGCGGCGACGGTGCGCGGCAGCACCTCGACATGGGGAGGCTGCGCGCGATCGAGACGCGGCGCTTCGTGCTGCGTGCGGCCAACGACGGGATCACCGGCGTGGTCGACCCGTTCGGCCGCGTGGCGGCGGAGTACCCGCGCTTCACGGCGGGGCACCTCGCGGTCCGGTTCGGCCTGCGCGACGAGCTGACGCCCTTCGTACGCCACGGTCACCTGACGCCCTGGCTCCTGCTCGCCGCGACCGTGCTCGTGGGCGGCGTGGCCCTGGTGCGGCGGGCGGTGTGAGCGCCGGGCGGTCGGCACAGGCGTCGCCGCTGCCCGCGATGGCCGATCTTCCCCCGGCGCCCTGGACAGCGCGGCGACGCGGCAGTAGGATGCGCAGCCGATGAACCTGGTCCTCGTGGGCGGTGGAGAGATCGGTGTGCAGATCGCCGCCGCCCTCCACCGCTCCCACAACGTCACCGTGCTCGATCTCGACGAGGGCCGTGGTGAGGCCTTCGAACACCTCGACGTGCAGTTCATGCGCGGCAACGGCGCGGACCCTGACGACCTGCGCGCGGCCGGCGCGGACAAGGCCGACGCCTTCATCGCGTGCACCCTGAACGACGACATCAACGTGCTCGCCTGCCTGGCCAGCAAGGGCCTCGGCGCCAAGGAGACGATGGCGTTCGTGACGCGTCAGCGCTACGTCGACGCGTTCCGACAACGTGGCGCGATGCAGTCGATCGGGTTGACCATCGACCGGGTGCTGTGGCCGCAGCGCACGCTGGCCCATCAGATCGTCGAGATCGTGCGTGTCCCGCGCGCCCTGGATACCGCGTCGTTCGCCGGCGACCGCGTCAAGACGGTCGAGTACCGCATGGAGGAGAGCGACCCGTTCCTCGAGCAGAACCTCACGCAGCTCACCTTGCCGGACGGCGTGCTCGTCGTCGGCATCGTCCGTGACGACGACTTCATCGTCCCCTCCGGGGAGGACCGCCTACACGTCGGCGACAAAGTCGTGTTCATGGGGACCGCGGACGGCATCCGACGGGTCGAAGGGCGGTTCGCGCCCAGCCGACGCCGCCAACGCATCACCGTGATCGGCGGCGGCAACGTCGGCTTCATGGTGGCCGAGGAGCTGCTCGAGTACGGCGCGGACGTCACCATCATCGAGGCGGGCGAGGCACGTACCGAGAAGCTCGCGGCGCTGCTGCCCAAGGCCCTCGTCCTGCGCGGCGACGGGACCGACCTGGAACTGCTCGAGCAGGAGCGCATCGAGGACTCCGACGTCGTGGTCGCCGTCACCTCCGACGACGCGACGAACCTGCTCATCTCGCTGCTCGCGAAGCAGCTCGGCGTCCCCAAGGTCATCACGCGCGTCGGCTACGCCCGTAACCGGCGGCTGTTCGAACGCGTCGGCATCGATGCGCCCCTGACGCCCCGCACGGCGGCCGTCCAGGAGGTCGTGAACTGGCTGAAGCTCGACGAGGTCGACCACCTCGCGTCGATCGAGGACCGCGCCGAGGTGATGGAGGTCACGTACCCCCTCAAGGCCCAAGCGGGCAAGGTCAGCGAGCTCGGCTCGCCGCGCCATTCGCTCATCGGCGCGATCGTCCGGCAACAGCGAGCCATCGTGCCGCGCGGCGACACCACCATCCAGCCCGGCGATCACCTGTTCCTGATCACCACACCCGACAACGTCGACGCGGTCGAGGCCTGGCTGGAGCGGCACGAGCGCGGCCACCAGTTCTGACATGCCTCGGGGGCGACGTGGGCGTTTCGCACCGTTCGTCGTCGGGACCGGCCTCCTCGCGCTGGCCGCGGCCCTCGTGGTCTTCGCGCTGTACGCCTCGATCATCGACGATCCACCCGGCCCGTACCTGATCACGGCGCTCGTCGCCGGCGCCCTCGGGCTCCCGACGCGGCTCGCCGGTCGCTCGGGCCAGGAGCCGAGTCGCCGCGAGGCGCTCCTGGGGGTCTTGCTGCTGTGGTCGATCGTGCCCGCCGTGGGCATCCTCCCGTACGTGTTGGGTGCCGGCATGACGCCGCTGAACGCGCTCTTCGAGTCGATGTCGGGGTTCACGGCGACCGGCGCGACGGCGATCGGCGACTTCGAGGCCGTCCCGGCGGCGCTCTTCATGTGGCGCGCCTTCACCCAGTGGATCGGCGGCATCGGCATCGTGGTGGTGTTCGTCGCCGTCTTCCCGCAGCTCGCGATCGCAGGACGCCAGATCTTCAACGCGGAGCTGCCGGGCCCTACCGAGGAGCGCATCACGCCCCGGTTGCGCAGCACCGCGCTGGCCGTGCTCAGCGTGTACGTCGGACTCACGGCGGCCTGCGCCTTCGCGTACGTGTTGGCCGGGATGGCACCGTACGAGGGGGTAGCGCACGCCTTCACCACGGTGGCCGCGGCCGGGTTCTCGCCGGAGGCCCGCTCGTTCGAGGCCTACGGCGTCGCCGTGGACTGGGTCGCCATCACCTTCATGACGCTCGCGGCGATCAACTTCGCGCTGCTCTTCCGGGCGTTCATCGGGCGGCCTCGTGACCTCGCGCGGGACCCGGAGCTGCGCGCCTACGCCGGCATCGTGCTCGTCGCGGGCTCGCTCGTCTCGTACCACCTCGTCGGCACGTACGAGGGGAGCGAGGTGCTCAGGCACGGCTTCTTCCAGACGATCTCGATCCTGACCACCACGGGCTACGCATCGGCCGACTTCGACCAATGGCCCGACAGCGCCCGTGCCGTGCTGCTGCTCCTCATGTTCGTCGGAGGCTCCGCAGGCTCGGCGGCGGGAGGGATCAAGGTGATGCGCTGGCTCATCCTCGGCGCACACACCGTGCGCGAGGTCCAGCGCGCGCTGCACCCGCGCGCCGTCCTCCCCCTGACGGTCGGGCGGCGCTTCATACCGGAGGACGTCCTGCGCGCGATCGGCGCGTTCCTGATGCTGTACTTCGCGCTCCTCACGGGCTCCGCGTTGGTCCTGGTCTTCCTGGGTACGGACTTCCTCACCGCCTTCAGCGCCGCAGCGGCGACCGTCGGGAACGTCGGTCCGGGCCTGGGCAGCGTCGGGCCCATGGCGTCGTACGACGCTCTGCCGGCGGCGGGTCGCGCGGTGCTGATCTTCAACATGTTCGCAGGACGTCTCGAAGTCGTGAGCGTGTTCGTGCTGTTCACCTTCCGCTGGTGGCGGCTCCCGCGGCGCCTGGAGCGGGGCCCGACCGTGGCGTCGCGGCGCGCAGGCAGGGCCAGCGGACGGCCGTGAGTCAACGGGGCCGCTACGCGCCCTTCGTCCTCGGCGTCGCGGGACTCACGCTGTGCGCGCTCATGGCGTCGTTCGCGATCGGCGCTTGGGCGATCGGCGAACCCTGGCGCGGGTTCCTCGCGGCGGCCGCAGCCGCAGCCGCGCTGGGCGTCGGACTCGGTCGGCGCGGCCGGAACGGCAGCGACCCGAGCCGGCGCGAGTCGCTCATCGCCGTGCTGTCCGTGTGGGCCGTGGTCCCGGTGATCGGGGCGATCCCGTTCGTCGTCGACGGTCCGCTCGGGCCACTCGACGCCGTGTTCGAGTCCGCCTCGGGCTTCACCACCACCGGCGCGACGATGCTCGTCGACTTCTCGGTCGTGCCGAGCACGCTCTTCCTGTGGCGCTCGCTGACGCAGTGGATCGGCGGGATCGGCATCATCGTGCTATTCATCGCGACGTTCCCGCAACTGGCGATCGCGGGGCGCCAGTTGTTCGTCACCGAGGCGCCGGGGCCCGAGACCGACCGGCTCTTGCCGCGCCTGCGCTCGACCGCGAACGCGATCCTCCTGGTGTACGGCCTGCTGACGGTCGCCTGCGCCTTCGCGTACCGGCTCGCGGGCATGGCGCCGTTCGAGGCCGTCGCGAACGCGCTGACCACGCTCTCGGCCGGAGGCTTCTCGCCCGCCGCGCGCTCCTTCGAGGCGTACGCACCGGCGGTCAGCTGGGTCGCCGTGGTGTTCATGCTGTTCGCGGG
>SLSM01000288.1 GCA_007130445.1 Trueperaceae bacterium
GCGTGCTCACCCGCCGCAGCGCGATCATGATCTTCCTCTGCGTCGAGCTGATGCTCAACGCCGCGAACCTCGCCATCGTCGCGTACGCCTACCAGTGGGCGGGCACCGGCCTGCTCACCGGCATCAGCGGCCAGACGGCCGTGTTCGTCATCCTCGCCGTCGCCGCGGCCGAGGTCGCGATCGGCCTAGGCATCCTGGTCGCGATCTTCAGGAACCGCGCCAGCACCGACGTCGACGCCCTGTCGGAGGTGCGGCTGTGACCGGCGATCCCGTCACCTGGGCCGCCCTGGCCCCCTTCCTGGCCCTGGCCGGCGCGCTCGTGAACGGCCTCTTCGGCGCGAGGTTGCGCGAGCCGCTGCCGGGCGTGATCGCGAGCGTCGCCGTCGGCGCCGCGTTCGTGCTCTCGCTCCTCGCCTTCGCCACGTTCGGCGAGCGCGACGTCGGTGTCGGCGTCCGGTTGTGGGAGTTCATGCCGGTCGCGGGCCTCGACCTCGCCGTGGCCTTCCACCTCGACCAGCTGTCGCTGCTCATGATGCTGATCATCACCGGCGTCGGCGCGCTGATCCACGTCTACTCGATCGGCTACATGCACGGCGACGACGGCTACGCGCGCTACTTCTCGGCGCTGAACCTGTTCGTGGCCGCCATGCTGGTGCTGGTGATGGCCGACTCCTACCCGCTGCTGTTCGTGGGCTGGGAGGGCGTCGGCGTGTGCTCGTTCCTGCTGATCGGCTTCTGGTACCGGCAGACGCAGAACCCCGACGCCGCGCGCAAGGCGTTCATCGTCAACCGCATCGGCGACGCCGGCTTCCTGGTCGCCATGTTCCTGATCTACCGCACCTTCGGCACGCTCACCATCAGCGAGGTGAACGCTGCCGTCGGCGGCTTCGCCTTCGGCGCCGCCGCCCTGACGGGCATCGGGGTGCTGCTCATGGTGGCCGCCGCCGGCAAGAGCGCCCAGCTGCCCCTGCACGTCTGGCTCCCCGACGCCATGGCCGGCCCCACGCCCGTCTCGGCCCTGATCCACGCCGCCACGATGGTCACCGCGGGCGTGTACCTCATCGCCCGCAGCGCCCCGCTCTTCGCCGCGAGCCCCGACGCCTCGGCCGTCGTCGCCTGGGTCGGCGGCATCACCGCGTTGGCCGCTGCCATCGTCGCCTTCGCCCAGACCGACATCAAGAAGATCCTGGCGTACTCCACCATCAGCCAACTCGGCTTCATGTTCGTGGCCGTCGGCGTCGGCGCCTACTGGGTCGGCATCTTCCACGTCCTCACCCACGCCTGCTTCAAGGGGTTGCTGTTCCTGACCTCCGGCAGCGTGATCCACGGCCTGGGCGGCGAGCAGGACGTGCGCCGCATGGGTGGGCTCCGGCGTCTGATGCCCGTCACCGCCCTGACCGCCCTGGTGGGCACGCTGGCGATCGCCGGAGTCCCGCTGCTCTCGGGCTTCTTCAGCAAGGACGCGATCTTGCTCTACACGTTCTCGTCGACGCTGCTCGCCGATCACGGCTCACTGGTGCTGTACGGCGCCCTGCTCGTCACCGCCTTCATGACCGCGGCATACATGGGTCGCTGGTACCTGCTGGTGTTCGAGGGCGAGCCGCGCTTCACGGCCGAAGCGCGCGCGAAGGTGCACGAGTCCCCGCGCGTCATGACCGTGCCGCTCGTCGTGCTGGCGGCGCTCTCGGTGCTGATCGGCTACGTCGGCCTGCCGTCGTTCGCCTTCCCGAACCTGATCGCCCCCTGGCTCCAGGCGGCCACCGCCAGCGTCCCGTTCGACTACCCGCCCGTCTGGGCCGAGTGGCTGCTCATCGGCGTGGCGGTCCTCGTCGCCGCGGCTGGCCTGGCCCTCGCCTGGTGGGTCTACGCCCTGCAGTCCGGCCGCCCCGTGACGCGCTTCGGTAGTGGGCGCATCGCCGCGTTCGCGCGCTCCGGCCTCGGGTTCGACGCGCTCTACCGCGCCGCGGTCGTGGGTCCCAGCGAGGGCACGGCAGCCGGCCTGGCGCTGCTCGACCGTGACGTGCTCGATCGTGGCCTGGCCGCGTCGGTCACCACCGCCGGGTTCATGGCTCGCGCCATCACGCTGCTGCAGACCGGCTACGTCCGGAACTACGCGCTCGCCATGCTGGCCGGCGCGGTGATCCTCGTGCTCGTCGTCGTGATCGCGGGGGTGCGCGCATGACCGCCGTCACCCTCGTGCTCCTGCCGCTGGTCGTCGCGACGGTCCTGCTCTTCGCGCGAGAGGCGCTCGTCGCGCGTGCCATCGCGCTGATCGGCGCGATCGCCACCTTCGTGACGGCCGTGCTCCTCCCCGGGAGCGGCGCCGTGCAGGTCCCGTGGATCCCGACCTTCGGCGCCTTCATCGCCTTCGACCCCGGCCACGCCGGCGGGGTGCTGGCCCTCGTCGCCAGTCTGGTGATGGTCCCCACCGTCCTGTGGGCCTCGCTGCGCGTCGAGTCGAACACCGGCCGCTTCCTGGCGGCGCTCTTCGCCATGTGGAGCGGGCTGATGGGCCTGTTCCTGGCGCGCGACCTGGTGCTGTTCTACGTCTTCTGGGAGGCGACGCTGATCCCGTCGCTCGTCATGCTCGGCGGCTGGGGCGGAGCGCAGCGCCGCCAGGCCCTGCTCAAGTACCTCCTCTACGCCGTGGCGGGCTCGTTCGCGATGCTGCTCACGATCGCCGCCATCAAGCCGCTCGCGGGTGCCGAGAGTTACCTGTTCGCCGATCTGCTGGCGGCCACCGTCAGCCTCGACGTGCTGACGCAGACCTGGCTGTTCGCCGGCTTCGCCCTCGCGTTCGCCGTCAAGCTGCCGATGTTTCCGCTGCACCACTGGCTGATCGACTTCCATGAACAGAACCACCCGTCGGGGGCCGCCGACGTGGCCGGCACGCTCTACAAGGTCGGCGGCTTCGGCCTCTTCGCCTGGGCCCTGCCGCTGCTGCCCGAGGGCGCGCGCCAGGCGGCGCCGCTCCTGCTCGCGCTCGGCGCGTTCACCGCGGTGTACGCGGCGGTCATCGCCACGCGCGCGAACCACCTCAAGCGGCTGCTGGCATACGCCTCGCTGTCGCACATGGGGATCGTGGCGGTCGGGCTGTTCGGCCTGCACCTCGCCGGCCTCTCCGGCGCCATGTACCTGCTCGCCGCCCAGATGGTCACGACGGGTGGGCTGTTCCTGATCAGCGGCATGCTCCACGCCCGCCGCGGCAGCCTCGATGCCGACTCGTACGGCGGCATCGCGGCGTCGGCCCCCGCGCTCGCCGCCGTGACGCTGCTGGTGCTCTTCGCCAGCATCGGCGTCCCGGGCCTCGCCAACTTCCCGGGTGAGTTCCTGGCGCTCCTCGGGGCGTTCCAGGCCAGCACCGCGGCCGGCGTGCTCGCCGTGCTGGCGGTGATCGCCGCCGGCGTGTACGGCGTCAACCTCTACCAGCGCCTGTACCAGGGTCCGCAGCCGAACGCGGTCGCCGACTTGCGGCCGCTCGAGGTCGTCGTGCTCGCTCCCATCGTCGCGGCCACGCTCTGGCTCGGTCTCGCGCCGGCCGCCCAGCTCCGGGTCTTCGAGGCGGACGCGATCGTCACCGTCGAGCGCATCGAGCAGGCGCAGGACGGCGTCGACGCCCCGCTCGTCGCGGTCGGGGAGGTGCGGCGATGATCCCCGCGGACGGCTTCATCGTCTGGAGCGTCCTCGCGCCGGCGCTCACGCTGCTCGGCTTCGCGGGTATCACGCTCCTGCTCGCCGTGTTCCAGAGCGACCGCGGCTTCATCGCCATCGTCGCGCTGACCGGCGTGCTCAGCGCCGCCGTGTTCGCGCTCAACCTGCTGATGCAGGCCCAGGGCGGCCTCGCCGAGGCGGGCTTCGGCCTGCGCTACCTGGCGGACGTCCCCGCCACGGCGTTCACGCTCGTCGTCCTGGTCGGCACGGCCCTAGCGATCCTGGTGGCCCAGGGGACGCTGGGACGCATGGGGCTCGACCACCCCGAGTACTACCCGCTCGTGCTCCTGTCCGCCACCGGCGCCGTCGTCATGGTCTCGGCAGGCGATCTGATCACGCTGCTGCTCGGCCTCGAGATCATGTCGCTGGCCGTGTATGCGCTCGCCGCCTGGCGCACCGAGGCGCGCCAGAGCCAGGAGGCGGGCCTCAAGTACTTCCTGCTCGGCGCCTTCGCCTCGGCGCTGTTCATCTACGGCATCGCGCTCACCTACGGGGCCGGGGGCCACTTCGACTACGCCATGCTGATGGCCGCGTTCACGCAGCCGGGGTTCGAGGCGCACGTCACCGCCCTGCTCGGTGCGGTGCTGATCATCGCCGGACTGGGCTTCAAGGCCGCGCTCGTGCCCTTCCACCAGTGGGCGCCGGACGTCTACACCGGCGCGCCGACGCCCGTGACGGCGTTCATGGCGGTGGTCGTGAAGGCTGCAGCCTTCGGTGCCCTGCTCCGCATCGCCTCCACCGTCTTTGCGAGCCTGGAGGTCGGTGCGCTGGGTGCCGTGCTGCCCGGCGTGCTGAGCGTGCTCGTCGGCGCCACCTTGGTCGTCGGGAACTTCGGGGCGCTGCTCCAGACCGGTGTCAAGCGCATGCTGGCCTACTCGGCGGTCGCCCACGCGGGCTACCTCGGCCTGGCCGTGCTCGCGGCCGACCAGGCGGGGATGGCCGCGGCCGCCTTCTACCTGGCCGCGTACACGCTCATGAGCATCGGCGCGTTCGCGGTCCTGAGCGCCCTGATGGACGACGATGACGCCGGCGACGGCATCGAGCGCTTCGCCGGGCTCGCCCGCACGCGGCCGTGGCTCGCCGCCGGCATGGCCGTGAGCCTGCTCAGCCTGGCGGGTATCCCGCCGCTGGCGGGCTTCGTCGGCAAGGTGCTGGTCATCCAGGCGGCGATCGCCACGGGACACGCCGCGCTGGCGGTGCTGGCCATCGTGACCAGCGTGGTCGCGGTCGTGTACTACGCGCGCGTGGTCGTGGCGATGTACCTGCGCGAGCCGAGCGCGGGCACGCGGGCACCGGAGCGCACCACCGCGCGACCGCTCGGCGTCGCCCTCGGCCTCGCGGTCGTCGGCACCATCGTGCTCGGCCTGGTTCCTGGCCTGTGGTACGGACTCGTCGACCACGGCCAGAACCTGCTCGTCTTCGTGTCGCTGCGCTGAACGAGGCGCAGCGACACGGCGGGCGCTCAGCCCTGCTCGACGGGCAGGCCGTCCTCCTCCCAGGCGAGGATGCCTCCAGCCAGGTTGACGGCGTCGTAACCCTGCTCGATCAGGAACGCCGTCACGCGGCCGGAGCGGGCACCGGAGCGGCAGCTGACGACGATCGGCGTGTCTTTGGGCACGGTGTCCTCGTAGCGTGCGAGGAACTCCGACAGGGGGAGTCTCGCTGCGCCGGGGATGCGCTTCGCACGGACCTCGTCGCTCTCGCGCACGTCGACGTGGTACGCACCTGCAGCGATGCGCGCCTCTGCCTCTCGGGGGTCGATCTCGGGGACCTCGGACGATTGGGGCATGGCACATGCTAGCCCCCGGGCCGCGTTGGTAGCGTGGCCGGCGTGGACCCATACCTGCGCCGCATCCTCGACCGCCTGGGTGACCTCGACCCGATCGACGTCCTCGCCGCCACGCCGATCCGACTCGCCGATCTCGCCGAGGCGCTGAGCTACGACGGCTGGTCGGTGAGCCATGCGCCGGGGAAGTGGCCCGCCCGCACCGTCCTCGCCCACCTCGTCGACACCGAGCTCGGCCTCGGCTTCCGGCTCCGCCAGGCCGTCACCGCGCCGCTCGACCTGGGCGCGCACGCGGTGCAGCCCTTCGATCAGGACGCCTGGGTGGCGCGCAGCGCACGCGCCGATCCCAGCCTCTCGCTCGAGGCGTTCAGAGGCCTGCGCGCCTGGAACCTGACCCTCCTGGCAGGCTTCTCGCTCGAGGACTGGATGCGCGAGATGCGGCACCATGAGCGTGGCCTCGAGAGCGTCGACACGCTCGTGCGCTTCCTCGCCGGCCACGACCTGCACCACCTCGATCAGCTCGAGACCGTGGCCCGCGGGGGGTGAGCGCGGCGCGAGCCGCGACCGGGCCGTCCCGTGGCGCCGCGTGGTAGAACACGTCCCATGGCAACCGAACGCACCTTCGCGATGGTCAAGCCCGACGGCGTCGAACGCAAGCTGGTGGGGGCCATCGTCGCCCGCATCGAAGCCAAGGGCTACCGCATCGTCGGACTCAAGCAGATGGTCATCCCCCGTGAGATGGCCGAGCGCCACTACGGTGAGCACCAGGGCAAGCCCTTCTTCGACGGCTTGGTCTCGTTCATCACCGGCGGTCCCGTCGTGGCCATGGTGCTCGAGGGCGAGAACGCGATCAACGGTTGGCGCGGCATGATGGGCGCGACGAACCCGAAGGACGCCGCGCCGGGCACCATCCGTGGCGATTTCGCCACCACCATCGACGAGAACGTGGCGCACGGCTCCGATGCCCCGGCCACCGCCGAGCGCGAGATCGGCATCTTCTTCGGCGAGGGCGGCCTGCTCGACTGAGTACGGCGAGTCGGTCACGAGCACGTATGCGGCGCGCACGGCGCGCCAGGGTAGAGGTGAGGCATGTCCGGACTGTC
Organism: Trueperaceae bacterium; assembly: GCA_007130445.1. Lineage (GTDB taxonomy): Bacteria > Deinococcota > Deinococci > Deinococcales > Trueperaceae > CSSed10-48. The sequence goes on from SLSM01000288.1 coordinate 6,601, forward strand.
GCAGCGCATCCAGGCCCTCAAGGCATCGTCGACCGTGGCGTTCAACGCCAAGGCGCTCGAGCTCCAGCGATCGGGGGTCGACGTCGTCGCGATGACGGCCGGCGAACCCGACTTCCAACCGCCGCCGCACGTGCTCGAGGCGGCGCACGAGGCGATCCGCAGGGGCCTCACCAAGTACACCGCCTCCGAGGGGACCCGCGAACTGCGTGACGCGATCGTCGCCAAGCACGAGCGTGAGAACGACCTGCACTACACGCCCGATCAGGTGATGGTCTCGACCGGTGGCAAGCAGGTGCTCTACAACGCCTTCATGGCGCTGCTCGACCCCGGTGACGAGGTGATCGTGCCCGCCCCGTACTGGGTCAGCTACCCGGCGCAGATCGAGCTCGCCGGCGGTGTCACCGTCGCCGTGCCCACGAGCGCCGAGGACGGCTTCGTGGTCGACCCGGAGCGCGTCGCCGCGGCCATCACGCCGCGCACGAAGGCGATCTTGGTCAACTCGCCGAGCAACCCCACCGGCGCCGTCTACCCGGAGGCCGTGCTGCGCGCGATCGCCGACCTGGCGGAGCGGCACAACCTGTGGCTGATCAGCGACGAGCTCTACGAGCACATGGTCTACGAGGGCGCGTTCACGCCGGTGGCGCGTTTCCATCCCGAGCGCACGCTGCTCGTGCACGGCGCCAGCAAGGGGTACGCGCTGACCGGTTGGCGCATCGGTTGGGGCTGCGGCCCAGCGCCGCTGATCAAGGCGATGAACAAGCTCCAGGGCCAGGTGACGAGCAACGCGAACGCCGTCGCCCAGTACGCCACGCAGGTGGCCCTGAACGAGGTCGACGCCACCGCCGCCTTCCAGGCGATGACCCGGCAGGCGTACCGCGAGCGTCGCGACGTCATCGTCGCGGGCCTGAACGCCATCGGCCTGCGCACGCCGATGCCGCAGGGGGCCTTCTACGTGATGGCCGACCTTCGTCCCATCGATCCCGACGAGACCGTCGCCGCGATACGGCTGCTCGAGGAGGCGCACGTGGGCGTGGTCCCCGGCACCGACTTCGAGGCGCCCGGCTTTGCGCGGCTCTCGTACGCGTGCAGCATGGAGCAGATCGAGACCGCGCTGGCGCGGATCGGGGCGCTGCTCGCGTGAGCGCCGACGGATCTCGCACCGTGGTCGCGCGCACCGAACCCGGCACCTTCACGACCGACGTGCGCGTGCGAACGCACGCGGTCGTCATGGACGAACCCGTGGCCCTGGGCGGCAGCGATACCGGCCCCACGCCCGGCGAGATGGTGGCCGCAGCGCTCGCCGCCTGCACCACCATCACCCTCCGGATGTACGCCGACCGCAAGGGCTGGCCGCTCGGGGCCGTCGAGGCGCGCGTCGACCGGCAGGTCGACGTGGGCGCGACCGGCGCCGGCAGCCAGGCGACGCCGCACTACCTGCTCTCGGTGGCCCTCTCGGGTCCGCTCGACGAGGCCCAGGTGGCGAGATTGCGCCAGGTGGTCGACCGTTGCCCCGTCCATCGACAGCTCGAGGGGAGCACCGTCATCACGACCGAACTGACGACCTGACGGCTGGGAGCGGGGCCCGCCGACCGTCGCGCACCGCGCCGGACCGGCACCACGCGCTAGCATGCCGGCATGTCTCATGACGACACGCCCACCGTCGTGCCGGACCCCGGCCGCGGGTCCGGCGGCGCACCACGCGACCCCGTCGAGCCGACGCCCGCGCCGTCGGACCACATCTACGCCAACCCGGAGAAGTGGCGCATCGGCCGCGAGTTCCTCACGCGCTACACCGGCACGGAGCCGGAGGGGTTCCACAAGCAGGTCATCCTGACCAACTTCGGGTACTACCTCGAGCGCTTCGAGGCCATCGCCGGCGACGCGCGCCGCACCCAGGGCTCGGCGATGACGGCCGCGCACAGCGACCGGCTCGGCGTGTCGATCATCGACTTCTCGATCGGCTCGCCGGTGGCGGCGCTGATCATCGAGGTCCTCGCCACCGCCGACCCGAAGGCGACGCTCTTCCTGGGCATCTGTGGCGGCCTGCACCGCTCGCTGGAGGTGGGCGACTTCGTGCTGCCCACCGCTGCGATCCGCGACGAGGGCGCGTCGAAGCACTTCATGCCGCCGCAGGTGCCGGCGCTGCCGACCTTCAAGATCCAGAAGTTCGTGTCGCAGATGGTGGTCGAGAAGGGCTTCGACTACCGCACGGGCGTGGTGCACACGAC
>SLSM01000101.1 GCA_007130445.1 Trueperaceae bacterium
CCGGCACTGCGCTCGCTCCGGGGGACGCGCTGACCTACGGTGTCGGCTTCACGGTCAACGAGTTCGAGCTCGTCGACGCCGTGCTCAGCGACACGCTCGACCCCGCCCTGGAGGCGCCGACGTCGGTGCTCGCGACCCTCGATGGGGTGCCACAGCCGGGCCTGGCCGGCTACGACCCGGCCACGCGGACCGTGTCCGCCGCCTTCGCCTCGCTCGCACCGGGGAGCCGCGTCGGGCTCGAGATCGTCACCGCCGTGCGCCCCGACGCGAGCGCCGGAGCCGTCATCCGGAACCAGGCCTTCCTCACGCACGATGGCGGCGACGACGCCAGTACCGTCGTCGAGCACGACGTCCTGGGCGTGTGCCAGGTGGCGATCACGCCCGACGGCAGCGTCGCCTCGCCTGGTCAGAGCGTCGAGCGCGGCGCCGGCCTCACCGCCTTGCTGCGCTACGAGCTCAGCAACACCGGCAACACCGCCGCCGACGTGCTCCTCGACGCGGTCGCCATGTCGGCGAGCAGCGTCACGCCGCTCGGACTGCGCATCGTGCACGACACCGACGGCGACGGCCTGCCGGGTCCAGACGAGCCGGTGGTGACGACGCTCGGCCCGCTGCCGGTGGGCGAGAGCCTCACGTTGCTCGTGCTGGTCGACCTACCCCCCGGCGCCAGCGTCGGCGGTGAGGTGTTCGTCGACCTCGTCGGCGCCTGTGCCGACGCGCCGTCGATCGTCGACGACGGCAACGTGGGCCGCGTCGTGGTCGCCCCGATCGCGTTCGACGGGCCCGTCAAGGGCGCCGAGCCGCCGTCGGGCCAGGCCGTCTATCCGGGCGCCCCGCTGCGCTACGAGATCGTCTTCACCGCAGGCGCCCAACCGCTCTCAGACGTCGTCGTCACCGACGCGCTCGACCCCATGCTCGAGCCCCCCAGCGCCGTGACTGACGGTGTGATCACCGATCCCGCCAGCGGTCTCAGCGCGCTGGTGCGCGCCGACGTCCACGGCGGCGCCGTCACCTGGCGCCTCACCGAGGTGCCGGCCGGCATGACCGTTCGCCTGGTCGTGGAGACCGCCGTGCGCCGGGACGCGCCGATCGGCGAGGTCGTGACCAACCAAGCGACCCTCGACGCCGGCGACGCCGGGAGGCGCGACAGCAACGTCACCCTGCACCCGCTCGAGGCGCTGCGCGTCGCTCTCGCCAAGACCGCCGACCCCGAGGACGTGCGCCCCGGCGAGCGCCTGCGCTACCTGCTGGTCGCCTCCAACCCGTCGCTCGACGTCGCGCTCCCCGCGACCGACCTCGTCGACACGCTGCCCGAGGGCGTCCGCTACCTGCCGGGCACGTCCGTCGTCACGCTGGCCGACGGGTCGGAGCAGGCCGTCGAACCCGCGGTCGACGGCCAGGTCCTCCACTGGACCCTGCCGCCCCTGGCGCCGGGCGAGCGTCACGAGGTCCGATTCGAGGTGCGCGTGGCGGCGAACCTTCCTGCCGGAGCGACGCTCGTCAACCGGGCCGAGGTGAGCGCGCTCGGCCTCGACGGCGAGCGCGTCGCCGCCGCCGCGGCGGCCGTCTCGAGCCTCGTCGTCCCCGGCGTCCTGAGCCCGCGCTCGGTGCTGTTGGGCACGGCGTTCGTCGACCACGACCGCGACGGCCTGTTCGACCGCGCCGTCGACACGCCCCTCGCCGGCCTGCGCCTCTACCTCCCCGACGGCCGCTCGACGGTCACCGACGTCGAGGGGCGCTACACCTTCCCCGACCTCGCTCCCGGCGTCACGAGCCTCAAGCTCGACGCCACGACGCTGCCGCCGCGTTGGCTCGACCGGACCCCGGCCGAGGCCGCCGACGGCCTCTGGCGGTTGACGCTGCGGCCGGGCACGATCACGCGCCAAGATCTGCCGTTCGCACCGCCCGAGGCGGACCTCGTCGCGCGCGAGCGCCTCACCGTCAGCATGGGCCCGGTCACGCTCGGCAAGGCCTGGTTCGCGGTCGAGGGCGGCGCCGTCCGCGTGGAGCTGACGGTCTCCAGCAGCGAGCCGCTGCGGGGCCTGGTCGTGAGCGACGCGCTGCCGGCCGGCGCGCAGCTCGTGCGCCCGCCCGTCCGCGCCGATGGCGCCGCGCTGCCGTCCGAGGGTCTCGCGCTCGCGCTCGGTGACCTCGCCGCCGGCGACGTCGTCACCGTGCACTACGAGGTGGAACCGGCCGCTGGCGCTCCGCTGGCGCTCACGCCGCCGCGCCTGCGCTGGGAGCTGCGCCCATGAGGGCCGCCATCGCCCTGACGCTCGCCCTCTGGTCGACCCTGTGGCTCGGCCTGGCGCACGCGCAGATGGACGCCGCCGAGCGCGTGGAGCTGGCGGAGGCCGGCGCGCGGCTCCCGCTCGCCAGCGCCGGCACGGTGCTGCGCTGGGCGCCTGAAGTCGACGAGGTGTTCTTCGACCTTCCCGACACGTCGTGGGTTCGCCTCTCGATCTACTCGCCCAGCATCGACCTGGACGAGGTCGGCGACGAGCGCTACGACGATCGCCCGCTCGAGGCGCTGTTCGAGCTCACGGACGGCGCGGGCGAGCGGTTGGCGCACGAGCGCTACACGCTGGCGCCCTCCGGCTGGGTCACCCTGTTCGATGGCCTCGCGCGCGAGGGGCGGCACGTGCTTCGCAGCCAGGTGCTCGGGAACGGCAAGAACGTCTACCTCCTCCGCCTCGAGACGGAGTTCCCAGACGTCGCGCTGCACGGCGAGCAGGTCACCGTGAACGTCAGCCGCCGCGACTGGCACCCGGCCTTCGTCTTCCCGATCGACACCAACGCCCGCTGCGAGCTCGGCATGTACGACGGGGACGGCGTCGACGAGCTCGAAGCCGTGCTGGTGCTGCCGTCCGGCGACCGCGTGCGACCGCCCATCTCGGACGACCTCGCGTGGTCGACGCAGCCGCTGCCGCGCTTGCAGGGCCTCTACACCGTCCTGGTGCGCATCCCCGAGCAGGCCTTCCAGGGCACCAACGCCGTGCGCTTCGAGGTGCGCTGCCGTGGCGAGCGCGTCGCGCTGCCGCTCGTGCCACCCGTCACCCTCGAGGCCCCTGCACTGGGTGACATCGTCGTCGAGGTCGTCGATCTGCAGGGTCGGCCCGTCGACATCGGCTACGCGATCGAGGGGCGCTACGACCGCCTGGTCACGCTCGACGACGATGACCGCTACGACCTCGTCGGCGTCGATACGCGCGACGGTGTGATCGACGGAACGCGCTCGGTCAGCTTCGGGCCCGGCGGCGGCTTCGTGCGGTTCGTCGTCGATCGCGCCGCGCAGCCCGCCGGGCTGCCGGTCCCGGTGCCGGAGGTCCGGGCCGAGGTGGCCCCGCCACGGACCGTCGCCGTGCCGCTGCCGACCCCAGCCTTCGCCCTCGCCCCACCAACTGCAGTGCTCGAGCTCGGTCGCGTGACGTCGCCCGCGGCTCTGCTGCCGTGCGAGCCCGGGACGGTGCTGCTGAGCGTGCGCAACGTCGGCGCCCAGCCGACGCCGTACGACCTTCGCGAGCTCGTGCCGGCTGGGCTGCTGCTCGACCGCGCCGTGCTGGACGCGCCGCACACGCTGACGTGGAGCGGCGCGCTCGAGCCCGGCGACGGCGCGGAGCACAGCTACGTGCTGCGCATGGACGCCGGCGAGGCCGAGACGTTCGCGCTCCGCGCCGACGTCGCCTGGCTCGATGCGTCCCTCGTGGACGACGGGGAGGTCCGCCGCGTCGTGATCGAGATCGAACTCACCCTGGTCCCCGCCGACCGGACGCTGTACGCCGACGACACCTTCGTGGTCGAGGCGCGCCTGCGCAACCCGCTGGAGCGCGACGTGCGCCTGTGGCTCACGCCGACAGTCAGCTCACGCGCCGTGCTCCGCGACGGCCCGGCGCTGCTCGACCTCCCCGCCGGCGGCGACGCCGTCGCCCGCTTCACCCTCGAGGGTCGTGAGGCCGGCGCGACGGCCTTCGCGCTGCACGCCCACGCCTGCGACCCCGCCGGAGGCGACGGGCCGCCGGCCGGCCCGCCCGCCGCGCTGCGCGTGACGCTCGAGACCGTGCCCGAGCTGCCCGCAGCGACGCTGTCGACCGTCGTCACGGTCGATCTCGCGGCGCGCCGCCTGCCCGTGCTCGATGGCCTCGTGGTCGTCAGCCGCCTCCCCGAGGGGGCGCGCTACCAGCCGGGCAGCAGCAGCGTCGATGGCGAGCGCATCGACGACCCGCGCCAGGTCGACGACGCCCTCGTGTTCGACCTCGCCGGCCGCGCCGCCGCGCAGGTCAGCTACACCGTCGTGCACGACGACGTGATCGTCACCTCCGACGCCGACCACACCCTCATCGCCCGCACGCCGCACCCCGAGGTGCTGATCGGTGACCCGGCCGCGCTGGAGCTGTACCAGCGCGAGGCCCCGGCGGTCGCCGAGCGCGTCGAGCGCGAGCGGCTCGGCACGCTCATCCAGGAGCCGGCCGACGGCGCCGTGTTGCGTGGCGGCGCGAGCACCCGCGTCCGGGTCGACGCCGACCTGGGTCGCGACGTGCGCTTGCTGGTGAACGGCGAGCGCGTCGGCGACGACCGCGTCGGCCAGCGCACGCTCGATGCCGGGCTCGGCCGTCAGACCCTGGACTACATCGGCGTGCCCCTGCGGTCCGGCCCCAACACGCTGCGCGTCGAGAGCGAGGCGGGCGGGCTCGTCGAGAGCGACGAGGTCACGGTGTTCCTGGCCGGTGCGCCGGTCGCCATCGGCATCACACCGCTGACGCCGCTCGTCGCGGGAACGGTCGCGCCGCTGCGGGTCGAGATCGTCGTGAGCGACGCGTGGGGCATCGCGCCGCGAGACAGCTACGTCACGGTCGACGTCGCCGGCGGCGCCATCGCCTCGCGCGACGCCGACCCGCAGCAGGCCGGGCACCAGGTCGCCTTCAGGGACGGCCGCGGCGTGCTCGAGTTGGCGCCCTTCGGCGGCCCCGGGCGCGTCACGATCACCGCCGCCGTCGGCATCGCCGTGGCCGAGGCCAGCTTCGACGTCGTCGCGCAACCCCGTCCGTGGATCGTCAACGGCATCGCCAGCGCCGGCGTCCACGTCGGCGACGGCCTGCGATTCGACCTCTCCGGCAGCGTCTTCGCCCGCGGCACGGTGTTCGGCGACGCGCTCCTGACGCTCGCGGCGCAGGCGCCGCTCGAACCGCTCGGCTCGCAGGGCGATCCCTTCGAGCGCTTCCCCGTCACCGGCAGCAGCGGCGAGCAGGTCGCCGACGCCCAGAGCCGCCACGGCGTCTACGCCCGCCTCGAGCGCGGTCAAGACGTCGTGCAGTACGGCGACTTCGTCGCCGCCTTCGACGGCGGCCTGCAGACCACCCGCGCCTACACCGGCCTGAGCGGCGCCTGGACCAGCGAGAGCGGCTTCGGTGTGCGCGCCTACGCCGCCTACGTCCCGGTCCGGGGCCTCGTCACCGGCCTCGAGCTCCCCTCCGACGGCACCAGCGCCTACCGCCTGCCGCACGCTCCGCTGCGCCCAGGCACGCTGCGGCTCGAGGTCGTCAAGCGCGACCGCCTGGACGGCCGCCTCGTCTTGGACGACGGTGACCCGCTCCTGCGCACGCTCGTGACCCCCGCCGACTACAGCGTCGAGGACGTCGTCGCTCTGGTGCTGCTCACCCGACCGCTCCCCATCGCCGACGCCGCCGGCAATCCCTACGCGCTGCGCGCCAGTTACCAACTGCGCGACCTCGACGACGCCCCGGCTTATGCCCAGGTGGGCGCGCAGCTGCGCTACGAGCTCGGCGGCGTCACGCTGCGGGCGGGCGTGACGCAGGAGACCCGCGGCGTGGACGAGTTCGAGCGACTGGCCTCCGCGGGCGCCGCGGTCGACCTCGGCGCCCTGACGGCCGACCTCGACGTCGGCATCGGCAGCGACGAGACCTCCGGCGGCCTCGGCGTCGCCCTGGGCGTGCGCTTCGCCGACGGACCGCTGCGCATCGAGGCCGACTACCGCTTCCTGGGCGTCGGCTACCGCGGTGGCGGCATCGTCGACGACATGCAGGCGGGCCACGCGGCCAGGTTCACCGCCGCCTACGCCCTCGGCCCGACATGGAGCGTCGCCGCCAGCGGTCAGCTCCGGAGCGACACGCTCGCCGACGACCTACTCCTCGACGGACGGCTCCTGGTCGCGTACCAGGGCAGTACCGACGTCCTCCTCGGCGAGCGCCTGCTCGGGACCAGGCCGCGCCTCGAGCTCGGCGTCCAGGCCGACGCAGGCGGCGCCCGCGCGCTCGGCAGCGTCGCCCTGCGCGACGTGCTCGGCCTCGCGGGCAGCGAGGCACGCGTGACGCACCTGCAGGGCCTCGGCGTGGACGTCGCCAGCAGCACCGACCTCAGCCTCGCGTACCGCGTCTCGGACGCGCTCGAGGTCCGCCTCACCGACCGGATCGTGTGGGGGCGCGGCCACAGCCTGCTCGTGGGGCTGCGCAGCGGCTTCGAGCACGCCGAGCTTGCGCTACGCGCCTGCCAGGCCGGCCTCGGACCCTGCGACCCTGACGCCGCGCTGGCGCTGGGGCGCTCGACCGTGACCGCGCAGTACGAGATTCCCGGCGGCGTCAGCGCGAGCGCGGGGAGCCTGCGAGTCGGCCTCGACACCCGCCTGCCGCTCGGCGAGCGCTGGAGTGTCGAGGGCTCGGTCGCCCAACAGCTCGACCTCGCCGACGCCGCGCGCAACGCCACCGTCCTCACGGCCGGCCTGTCGTACGACGGTGACACGCTCGACGCGAGCGCGCGTTACGAGGTGCGCTTCACGGGCGAGGGGACGAAGCAGGTCGCCACGGCGGGCGCCACCGGTGCGCTCGGCGCCGCGGGCTTCGGCAGTGTCCAGCTGCGCTACCTCGACGACCCCGCCGCCGACCCGCGTCACGGGTTCGGCGTCAGCGTCGCTGCTGCCTACCGGGGCGACCGCGTGTCGCTGCTCACGCACCACCGCGGCCGCCTCGGCAGCCTACAGGCGCTCGGCGGGCGCGAGCTCGAGGGCGACACGCGCCTCACGTGGACGCTCACCCCGGCGCTGGCGTTGCAGGTCGGCCACGCCTACCAGCTGCTCCCCGACGACGCCCTCGTCGACATGCTGTCGCTGGGCGTCAGCGCGTACGCGTGGGAGGGCGGCAGCGTGAGCGCCTACGGCCGCGCGCTGCACGACTGGGGCGCGGGCGAGGTCTCGCTCGGTGCGGGCATCGAGGTCGCGCAGGCGCTCGGCTGCGGCGTCTACGGCGTCGCCGGGGCGAACCTGTGGGAAGGCATCGGCATGGATCACGGCGCGACGTTCGCGCGGCCAGGCGTCTACGTTCGCGTCGACGTGGTGTTCGACGAGCAGTGGCGTTGCGGACGCGGCGCGGACGGTGGAGAGCGATGAGCCAGCACGACCATGTCCACGCCCACGACACGTCGGCCGCCCCGGCGCGACACGGCGACTCGTTCGCGAGCGAGAACGTGGGCCACGGGAAGCGGCGCCGCTTAGGCTGGCTCTGGTGGCTGCCGCTGCCCCTCGTGGTCGCCGTCCAGTGGCTCTTCCCTGGCCTCGTGCCGGCGGTGAGCGCCGCTTCGTGTCCGACCTGCGGCGTCTGCGGCGGCGGCGTCTGCGGCGCCGTGAGCACGGGGCACCTCGCGCACGTCGGCGCGCTGCTGCTGGCGTGGCTCGGCGCAGCCGTGGCGGCGCTCCGCGCCGTGATCGGCACCGTCTTGGCGATGAAACACCGCTGGCGTCGACGCGTCGTCTTCGCCGGGTTGACGCTGGCGCTCGGCGCCGGGCTGACCTCCGACTTCTTCCCGCAGGTCGACCTCCCCGGGCCGCCCGCCCGCTTCGAGGAGATCCGGGCCGGCTCGCTCGTCATCGCCATGGACAACACCCACCAGGCGCTGGTCACCCCGTTCAACACCCGCGCCTACGGCCTCGCCATCGAGCTGCTGAACGCCGACATCCCGCTCAAGTGGGTGATCCGGGCCGGCAAAGGGAAGGACGACATCGACTTCAGCGCGCAGACGATCCGCGTCGCGCCGAGCCTCGATACCGCGCCGACGGTGCGCGACTTCCGTGCCGGACCGCTGGTGGTGCCCCAGTACTTCGCCCCACAAGCCATGGCGATCGTGCAGGCGTTCAACGCTCGCGGCGGCAACGTGGCCGTGTACGAGCTGCTCCACGACGAGGTCCTCGACGTGCGCTACGACATCGCGTTCAAGCCCCGCGTGCTGGTCGGCTCCAGCAACACCGGTATCCATACGTCGATCCTCATGGATGCCTGGGTGCCCGCGAGCAACTACGGCTCGGCGGAGATCAACGATGTGAACATCGGCGCCTTCACCTGCGCCTCGCTCGTGACCGAGCCGCACAACAGCTCGAACGCGGGCGTCGCGGCAGTCTCCGAGTTCGTCGCCGCGGGCGGTAACTTCCTGGCGCAGTGCGCCTCGGTACTCACCTACGAGAACGACCCGCTCGGTGGCTTCCAGACCAGTGCGGGCATCAGCGGCAGCAACGTCTCCACGGTGATGACCTACCCGAACCCGGACCTGGCCATCACCCAGTTCGACGGCGTGCTCGAACCCGCCCCCGGCGGATCGGAGCAGGACTGGCGGCTCAACCTGGGGTCGCTGTTCCGTAACGGCGGCCACCCCATCGCCCAGAACGCCGGCGTGGCCAGCGATCGCTATGCGCTGACCGCTGCCAAACTCTACGGGGACGCCGGCGGCATGGTCTTCTACCTCGGCGGCCACGAGTACAAGGGCTCGGACATCGGCAGCATCAACGGCCACCGCGTCCTGCTCAACGCGATGCTGATCCCCGC
>SLSM01000215.1 GCA_007130445.1 Trueperaceae bacterium
CGTGCGACCTGGGCGCCGCCCGTGCGCTGCCGCGCTTCGTCGCCGGCGTGCGGCTGCTGCCCGGTGTGAGCGACGTCAAGCCGCTCCTCGACACGCTCGGCGGCGCGGGCTGGCACGGCGCCCTGCTCGGCCGCAGCGACCTCGGCAGCGCGATGGCGCTGCTGCTCGACGGCCGCGTGGTCGCCGCCAACGGTCGCCGCAGCGGCGCGCCGCTCGAGCGCCAAGACGCCCTGCGGCTGCTGCAGCGCATGGCGCACGACGACACGCCAGGCGCCCTGCACATGATCCCGCTCGAGCCCCGCAGCGCCGCCGCGGTCGCCGGCTACGCGCTCGGCCGCGTGCACCATGGCGACGAGCAGCACCACACCGGCATCGTCGCCGGCGCCAACGGCTTCACCTTCGTCTACCGCGGCGAGTCCTACCTCGAGCTGCTCGGCACCGCGCACGACCTCGACCTCGAGGACGCCGAGGCCGGCGAGGCGCCGCGCCGCTACGCCGCGCTCGACGAGCCCGCCGCCCCCGCTGTGCCGCTCCCCGCCGAGCCGCCCGGCTGGGAGGCGCAACACTACGTCCTGACCCTGCGCGGCCGCGACGCGCTCAACCCGATGACCGAGCTGTGGATGCGCTTCCGCTCCACCTACGGGGCGCCCGGCCAGCGGCTGCTCGAGGTGCTCAGTGACGGCGCCACCCTCGAGTCCGTCGCCACCGCGCTCGACACCCCGCTCGAGGAGCTGCGGCCGTGGCTGCAGCGGCTCGAGGGGGAGGGGTTGGTGCGGGTGGGGCCGCCGGCGCGTGGAGCGAGGCCGCGCTCGACGGACGTGTGATCGGGCCGTGAACCTGCAGGGGACCGTGCTCGGCGCCATTCGACGGACGGCGCGAGCGCTGCGACCATGGCTCGGGGAGGCTCGCTTCGAGACCCTGGTCGGCCTGGGATACCTCGGCTACCTACCCGCCATCGAGCGGCCCCGCACGTTCAACGAGAAGCTGCTGTGGCTCAAGCTGCACCACCGCGACCCGGCCATGCGCCGCTACGCAGACAAGCTCGAGGCTCGCGAGGCGGCCCGCGAGGCCGTTCCCGAGATCGTCCTCCCGGAGGTGCTCGGTGTGTACGCGAACGCCGACGACGTCGCGTTCGCAGACCTGCCCGACCACGCCGTGCTCAAGTCGACCCACGGCTCGGGGCACGTGCGCGTGCTGACGCGCCCGTACGACGAGGGAGCGGTGCGAGCCGCAGCCGAGCGCTGGCTGGAACGGGCGTACGGAGCGGAGACCAACGAGTGGCTGTACTCGGACGTGCCGCGCAGGCTGTTCGCGGAGCGCTACCTGGGGACGCCCGGCACGGCGCCAACCGACCACAAGGTCTACGTGTGCAACGGTCGAGCGGTCCTCGTGCAGCTGTTCACCGGCCGCTTCGAACGCCTGGAGCGTCGCATGGTCGACACCGACTGGAACGAGATCGCCGTCCACCGAGGCAGGTACCCTGGCGGTCCCGTCGTCGTGCCCGACCCGGCGGGACTGCCGCCGCGGCCGGCATGCCTGGAGCGCATGCTCGACCAGGCCGAGCGACTCGGCCGGCGGTTCCCGTTCGCGCGTGCTGACTTCTACGTGATCGACGGCGAGCCCGTGTTCGGTGAGCTGACCTTCTTCCCGAACGGTGGGCACGTCCAGTTCCGCCCGCGCAGCTTCGACGCCGAGCTCGGCGCTCGCCTGCGACTGCCCGATGCTCGCGGCGTGCCCCACCGGTGAGCGCTAGACGACGAGCCCGGCCACCGTGCGGACGCGCGTCGGCACGACCACCACGTCCTGGTGCGCCGCGAACAGCGGTCCGTGGCACAACTGGTGCATGGTGATGCCCTGCCAGCTCACGTTCACCTCGAGCAGCAAGGCGCGCGGACCCGCTGCCATCGCCACGTCGAACGACAGCACGTCGAGCTCCGGGATCCGCTCGTGCACCGCCAGCGCAGCGTCGTGCGCCAGCGTCGCAGGCACGACCGAGCGCCCCGCGAACGCGTAACCGTGATCCGGATGGTGTCGGTAGGCGACGCCGTTGCCGTCGAACGCCCGCTCGGCGAGCGCGCCGTCGTCGCCGACCCCGATGACGAGGCCGCCGGCGTTGACGTTGTCGATCGACGAGCCGGCGCGCCCGACGCGCACCACGGTCGACACCGCGTGGACGCGCCCCTCCACGCGGAGCGTGAGCACGCGGTACGTGTTGACCGAGTCCACGTTGAGCGCAGCCAACGGCTCCGCCTGCACCACGACCTCTTCGACGAGCCAGTCGCCGCCGTCAGGGCGCAGCACGCTCGTGAGCGCCTCTTCGAGCGCTGCCGTGTCGACGCGTCGAACGCCGCGGCCCGACCCCGAGTCGCGCGCGGGCTTCATGACGACGGCACTCGCGCCTTGCGCGCGCTCGAGCGCCTCGCGCAGGCTCGACGTGCGTCGCTCGGCGTCCACCAGCCGGCCGCGGACCACGCGGGCGACCACCCGTGGCATCGGCGCCAGGCCGAGGGCGGGTGTCAGGTTCTTGTCGAGGTACGCGTGCCACCGCTCGGGCGGGTTGAGCACCGGCAGGACGTGGAAGTAGAAGACGTCCTCGGGAAGGTAGGTGCCGGCGTGGCGACCCGTGGCCGCTGCATAGAAGCGATGCCAACGAAGGTCGCCGTACCCTGGGAAGCGCGCGGCCAGGAACGCCTTCGTCTCGGCCGCGTCGAAATCGAACGCGTCCGCCGGGAGCGTCGCGCGCAGCACCCGCAGCTGGCGCTCGACCTTGCGCTTGTAGTCGCGTGACGTCTTGGCGCGTCCGAACGCTCGCTCGAGGGCGCGCATCGTCCGCAAGGGGCGCCATCGTCCGGCCATGACCACGACGGTAGCACTCCGCCCCGACCGCAGCCTGTGAGGCGACCAGCGCGTGATCGACAGGCGGTAGGCTCGCCCGCATGAACCGCTACGTGTGGATGGCGCGCTGGCGCAGAGCGAAAGAGCGCGCGCGCCGGTCGCTCCCGACCTCGCTGCGGTCCTGGGTCAAGGCGCGAACGGGCCTGGGACACGACCGTTGGGAGGCGCGGCGCCGCATCGCCGACACCGAGCCGTTCGCCGAGCGCTATCGGGCCACCCGCCCACGCGGCCCGCTCCGGCACCGGATCGGCGTCACCGTGGCCCCCGACCATCCCGACGCCGCGGCCTTGCGCGCGGCCGCGGCCGAGCTCGGTGGCGACGTCACCTTCCTCGACCCAGACGACCCCGGCTGGGCCGAGCAGGCGCTGGAGAGCGGCGTCGACGGCCATCTCGTGCGCCTTCGGCACGGCACGTATCCGGAACGCTCCCTCGACGACGCGCGCTTGGCGCTGTTGCACCTTCGTGGCGTACCGGCCTGGCCGACGCCCACCGAGGCCTACCTCTACGAGGACAAGGCCCGGGCGGCGTGGCTGCTGGCCGCGCTCGAGATCCCGCACGTGCCCACTCGGACGTTCGTGCGGTTCGCCGACGCCGCCGCGTACCTGGCGGACGCCAGCTACCCGCTGGTCGTCAAGACGCGCATCGGCGCCGGCGGCAGCGGGGTCGAGCGCGTGGACGGCGCGCGCGCGGCGACGGACCTGGCGCGCACGCAGCTGCTCGGTCGCTGGCAGCGACGCGCGGCGGACCCACGCGACGTCGAGTTCGGGTCGTTCACCGTGCAACCCTACCTTCGCGACGCCCGCGAGATCCGCGTGATCCGCGCCGGGAACGCGTGGTTCGCGCACGGCAAGGGCACGGCACGCGACGGCTGGCGCTTCTCCGGCAGTGGGGTTCGCGACTGGGAGCTCCCGGGCGTGCGCGTCCTCGACGCCGGCGCGTTCGTCATGGACCGGCTCGGCATGTCGTGCGGCGCCGTCGACCTGCTCGAGACGCCCGACGGGGCGTGGCGCGTGTTGGAGGTGCAGGCCTGGTACGAGGGGTTTCGCGCGTCGCAGATGGACGTTCAGGGCGTGCCATCGGTGGCCACGCGCGAGGCCGATGGGTGGCGCTTCGAGCCCGCCGCCCCGCACGTGCACCGCGGGCACGCGCTGCGACTCGTCGCGTTCGACCAGCATCTCGCAGCGCTCACGGCACCAGGACCCGGATGACCTTTCGCAGCGCGCGCCTGAGGGGGCCAGCCGGAGCGGCGTCGATCAGCCGGCCACGCCACCGCGCAGCGGAGCCGAGGCGCCAGCCCATGTCCTGGTACCGGGCGTCGTGGCATGGCGGGCAGAAACCGCAGGGCTCACCGTTGCGGCGCGGCTCGTGACAGAACCAGCTCCGCTCGAGCAGCGGCAGGAAGCCGTGCGAGCGAGCGCGCTCGCGCATGTCGACCTTGCTCAGTTCGATCGTGGGGAACACGAACGGCCGGAAGAGCTCGAACGCCTCGTCGCTGACCACGCTTCGGAGCCGCCGAACGCCATCCGGCCCAACCTCGAGCTCCGGATCGATGATGTCGCGCAGGCCGCCGGAGCGACGGATGATGCCGAGGGCGAGGGGCGCCTGGCAGCCACGCGCGTAGCGCGACAGCCACGTGTACTGAGGCGCCACGTGGGCACGGGCGGCGAGCCGCGCAGCCCACGCGTCGACACGAGCGTCGGTTGGGATGTCGGCCTTCGGGACCAGGCGGACGGGCGCCAAGCGCCGCGCCGCGGGCTCGTCGACAGCCGCCAACGCCTCTCGGATCGCCTCCATCGTGGCGATCTCGCGTCCGGCCGAGGGTCGCTCCGGGTCGACCACGTAGTGCGCGCGCACGGGGCGCTGGCGCAGCAGCACGGCCTCGAGCACGATGTACGTCGAGTCCCAGCCGCTCGTCCACAGCACGTCGAGCGCTGGCGCCTCCGGTTCGCGCATCAGCCGAGCTCGTCTCGGTAGCGCGTGATGACGGCAGCCGGCGGACCCTCGTCCACGACGCGCCCGCCCTCGAGCACGACCACGTGGTCGGCCTTGGCGACGGTCTCGAGGCGATGCGCGATCGTGACGACCGTTCGGTCTCGCGCGATGGTCTCGAGCGCCTGGTACACGAGTTGCTCCGTGTGGACGTCGAGGGCGCTCGTCGCCTCGTCGAAGACGAGCACCTCGGGTTGGTGATACAGCGCGCGGGCGATGCCGATGCGCTGGCGTTGGCCACCCGAGAGCCGCACGCCGCGCTCGCCGACGCGGGTCTCGTACCCGTGAGGGAGCTCGCCCTCGATGAAGTCGGCGATCTGCGCCTGGCGACAGGCGCGCCGGACGGCGTCATGGTCGACGGCGTCGTCGCGGAGGCCGAACGCGACGTTGCGGGTGATGCTGTCGTCGAGGAGGAAGATCGACTGCGGCACGTAGCCGAAGAGTCGCCGGTAGGCGCGCAGACGCTCGGGCGTCACCGGCTCGCCGTCGACCGTGACGCTGCCCTCGACGGGCGTCAACAACCCCAGGAGGACGTCGACCAGGGTGCTCTTACCCGAGCCGGTACGGCCCACGATCGCCAGGCTCCGCTGCCGCCGGATCTCGACGTCAACGCCGTGCAGCGCGCGCTCGCCGTCGCCGGCCGGGTAGGCGTACGACACGCTTCGCAGGGCGATGGCCGCGCGAAACGGGAACGGCGCAGGCTCGCCCGCGCCGGCGTCGCTCTCGAGGTCGCTGCGCAGTTCGAGGTCTCCCTCGATCGCGTCCAGGGCCCCTGACACGAAGCGCAGTCGAGCGACGGCACCGAAGAGCTGCTGCATCGCGGGCATGAGGCGCAGACCGGCGAAGGCGTACGCGCCGAGCACCGGGAGGGCGGCCATCGACGCGCCGTCGCGACCGGCCAGGAGCGCCGCGACCACGACCACGCCCCCGACGGCGATCGCCTCGAGCGCGTAGCGCGGCACCATGACGAGCACGCCGACCGCGGCCTGCACCTCGCCGAAACGCTTGGAGTGCGGCAGGTACTGCTCGAAGGCCGCCTCTTCACGGCCGGCGACGCGCAGGTCCTTGAAACCGCCGAGCGCCTCGTTCACCGCCTTCAGGCGAGCCGCTCCAGCGCGGACGATCTCGCGCCCTATGCGCCGCAGGTAGCGGCGGCTGACCAGGTAGATCGCACCGTAGACGGTGCCGAGCGACACGAACGCGACGCCGGCGAGCAGCGGGTCGAGCACCACCAGGAAGGCGACCAGCGCGGCGATGATCGTGCTCCTCGTCAGGAGCTCGAGCGCGGCGCGCACGCCCTGATCGCTGAGCTGGCGCACCTCGACGATCACCTTGTTCGCCAGCTCGGCGGTGTTGCGCGTCAACACGAACGCGTACGGCTGGCGCAGGTAGTGGCGCAGGAGGCGGGAGCTGATCGCGTGGTTCAGGCCCCACGAGAAGCGGTGGACCCACCAACTCGTGAGGATCAGCAGGAGGTTGGCCGAGATCACCAAGACGGCCAACGCGAGACCCGCGATGCGCAGGGCCGCAGCCGCTCGATCGGGTCCCACGTCGCCGAACAGGCCGCCGAGCAGCGGCAGGTCGCCGAGCGAGCCCGGGTCGGCGAGGAGCGCCAGGAAGGGCATGACCGCGGCGACGCCGACCACCTCGACCAGCGCGGCCAGCGTCAGCAGCGGCGCGATCGCGAGGAGCCGACGGCGTTCGTCGGGTCCGAGCAGGTGCCAGAGGCGCTGCAGCAACGTTCGCTCCGTCCACGCGGCCGTCACGGCCGCCCTTCAGTCTACGTGGGCTCGGTCTCGACGGGCTCCGGGCTGCGGGCGCCGGCCGCGTCCGCCGAGTCGCGCAGCCAGCGCGGATCGATCGGCCGTCGATCGGTCCACACGGCGCCGAGTTCGTCGTCGAACGAGCGCGGCTCGAAGCGCGGCGCGCCCGCGGTCGGGAAGTGCGTCATCTCGCCGACCAGCACGCGGCCGTCGACCTCGTAGAGGTCGACCCGGACGAACGCCAGCCCGGCCGCCAGGGTGCGGGCGACGTCGAGCATGGCCGGCAGCGTCACCGGCACCGGCGGGTCGACGTCGATCGTCGGGAAGCCGTAACCGACGTCGATGCGCCGCCAGGCCGGGTCGGCCACGTAGCGACGGACGCCGCTGAACCGATCGAAGTCGACCACCACGATGCGCGGCTCGCCGTGGATGACGAAGAACTTCACGTCGCTCGGCACGGCGCCGTCGCGCCTGAGGTCCTCCTCGACGACCACCCGCGGGGTCATGAGGTCGTAGTGCGGCTCCTGTCGAACGCCGCCGTACGTGCGTGCGAGCCAGGCCTGCGCGAGGCGGTCGAGCGTCGCCGGATCGGCCGTCTCGCGGTCCACGAAGGTCATCCAGCGGCTCGCGTGGCTCGCCTTCATCACGGCGGTCGCGGGCCACCGTGCCAGGCGCTCGCGGGTGACGGACTCGCCCGCCTCGAGCACGTCGACCAGCTCCGACAGGTGGCCCTCGCCGAGGCGCTCGGCGACGTAGCCACGCAGCGTGTACTTGTCGCCCGTGCGGACCATGGCGGCGAGCTCGGCGCCCGGGTCGAGCATGCGGTGCAGCAGGTGCTCGCTGAAGCGTCGGGGCGACCGCAGGTCGGGCCAGTGACCGGTCTTGGCGCGTCCGTAGACGCGCAGGAACGTCGCGCGCGGCAGCCACCGCGCCAGGAACTCCACCGCCGGCCTACGCTTGCGCATCGTCGCCTCCGGGCTCGTCGCGGCCGCGCCGCGCCACGTCGCGCAGCGCGTGCGGCAGCAGCACGAGCGGCTCGATCAGGTAGCGCCGTGCGAGCCGGCGCGGTTCGGCGGCCAGTCGATACGCCCACTCGAGCCCGATGGCCGACAGCCAGCGCGGGCACATCGGCACGGCGCCCGCGACGTAGTCGAAGGCCGCGCCGCAGGTCAGGATGGCCGTGCTCGGCAGGGCCGCCTCGTGGTCGTGCACGAAGCGCTCCTGGCGCGGCATGCCCAGCCCGACGAGCACCACGTGCGGGTCGAAGGCGCGCATGCGCTCGATGCGCTCGCGCGCGTCGCCGCTGTCGGGTGCGATGTCGAAGTAGCCGTCGTCGGTGGCGATCCGTAGTCCGTCGTGCTGGTCGCGCAGCAGCTGCGCCGCCCGCTCGGCGACGCCGGGCTTGCCGGCCAGCACGTAGACGCGCCAACCGTCCGATGCCGCCCTCGCCATCAACGGCCCCATCAGGTCCATGAAGCCCGAGCGCTCGGCGCGCCGCACGGGCCGACCGGCCGCGCGGGCGATCCACACGAGTGGCATGCCGTCGACGCGCACGACGTGCGCTCGCTCGTGCAGCGAGCGCATGACCGCGTCGCGCTTGATCACGGCCATGCCGTGCATGTTCTGGCTCACGAAGACGCGTCGCTCGCCCGCCGCGACCGCCGCGGCGACGGCCTCGAGCCACGCCTCCGGCGTGAGCGGCGTCACCCGCTCGCCCATGACCGTGACGGACCGAGGCGTCGTCATCGCGCCGGATGATATCGCCGCGACGTGCACACCAAGGCGGCGAGCAGGCCGGCGACGGCGAAGTAGACGGCGGGGTCGATCACGATCACGTCGACCAGCGCCTGCAGCGCGAGCGCGCCGGTGGCCGCGGCGAGCAGTGGCGGCGCCGGTCCGCGCTCCGCCATGGCCTCGCGCCACCACGGCGAGAGGGCGCGCGACCCGAAGACCAGGAGCAACCCGGCCAGTGCGAGCCCGACCACGCCTGCGTGCACCAGCACGTGCAGGGGCAGCGCATGCGGATGCGGGAAGAGGGACCATGGGAGCGCGGGCTCGGCGCTGGCGACGAGCCGCGGCCACGGGACGCCGCCGTGGCCGAGCACCGGGCGGGTGGCCACGACGTCCAGC
>SLSM01000233.1 GCA_007130445.1 Trueperaceae bacterium
AGCAGGCAGGGCGGAGCGCGCGGCGCGCACGGCGCGGTCGACGTCGGCCTCGGAGCCCTGGGCGCACAGCGCGAGCGTGGCGCCGGTGGCCGGGTCGATGGTCTCGAAGGTGTCGGCGCCGGGGGCTTCGAGCACGCCGTCGATCACATGCCCGAAGCGCCCGCCGTGCCGCCCCAGCCAGGCGCGGGCGGCGTCGGCGGCCTCGGGAGCGGGGCCGTAGTCGAGCGTCTCGAACAGGTCGCGGACGGTCATGATGCCGACCATGATACGACCCGCCGGCGAACGCTCGGTCCGCCGCCGGGTCGCCGCCTCACTTCTCGGCCGCGGCCTCGAAGAGGAGTATCGATGTGTCGAGCGCCGTCGCGAGCGCGAGCACGCCGTCTTGGAACACGTAGGAGACGACGTTCGACAGCTCACGCACGAACTCCGAGTCGATCGAGTCCGGCGGGCACAGGGCACGCGTCAACGCGATCGGCAGGAAGCGCAACCCGCTGCCCTCCGCCTCGTACTGGCCCACGCCGCGGTTGCAGTCCGCGCGAACCTGGACACTGCCGTCGATCCCGAGGCGCACGGTGTAGCGCGTCGGTTCCGCGGGGACCGTCACGGCGTCGTCCATGTACTGGATGCGTTGCAGCTGCCACAGGGCGTCGGTGACGACGAACGGCAGGGCCTGGGCAACGCCTACGCCACACCACGCGGCGGTGACGATCGCGAACACGAGCAGCGCCCGTCGCCTGACGGGACGCTCCTGCGGAACGCCCTGAGACGGCGCCATCACTCGAGGGTGACGCTGCTCACGCGAACGGGACGCGGATCGACGAGCCGCGTCACGCCGCCGTTGGTGCGCAGCGTGCCGCGCACGGCGACGAGCCCATCGGCGTCACCGATGAGGTCGCCGACCAGGACGACGTCACCCGGACAGGTGTAGTTGACGCGCTCACCGTCGAACGCCATGGTCGCGCCGGTACCCGCGAAGAGGCAGGTCTCGCCGCTGGTGAGTCTCAGCTGCACGGCGCGGCCGCGCACGGTGTCGTCGGCGGCGATCACGAACGCACCTCCGGTGCCGCGTTCGGCCGCGACCAGGCGCCAGGCTACGTCGACACCACTGACGTTCGGCTCACCGAGCAGGCCGCGGGTCACGCCGACCGGCGACTCGCACGTCCATGACAGCCGGTCACCGTCGAACGCAAGGGTGGCGCCGAAGCCGGCGTGGAGGCAGCGCTCCATGCTCGGCAACACCACGGTGCCCGTCACGCCGTTCTGCGGCCCCACGCGCGGCGCGCACGCCGCCACGAGCACCACACCGACCGCCAGCACCACGAGGCTCAAAGTTCGCTGCATACGTGTTCCTCCGAGTCGGATTCGGACGTGCCCAGGTCCGGCACGAGGATACACGGACACCCCGCGCCCCGTGTTCACGGCACGGTTCCGGCCTCGCGGAGCGCCTCCCAGTCGCTGCGCAGCAGCGCGTAGACCGCCGCGTCCGCGAACGCCTGCCCGTTCCACAGCTCACGGCGCAAGACCCCCTCGAACGTGAAGCCGAGCCGTTCGGCCACGGCGCGGCTGCGGGCGTTGCCGACGTCGGTCCGCAGGTCGACGCGTTCGAAGCCCAGGTCGTCGAAGGCCTTGGCGGTCACGGCGGTCATCGCGCGTGTGACGATCCCGTGCCCCTGCGCGTCGGCGGCGAGCCAGTACCCGAGCGAGCCGCGCATCGGCTCGCGGTACAGGGTGTGCAGGCCGCACGCGCCCACCAACCGCCCGCGCCACCAGATGCCGGCTTCGAAGCCGTCCGCCTCGGCGATGGCGGGGAGTGCGCGTCCCTCGACGAAGCCGCGCGTCGCGCCCTCCGACAGGTCGCCGGCCCACGGCATCCAGGGGCGAAGGTGCTCGCGCTCCGCGTCGACCAGCGCCGCGAGTGCCGGCACGTCGCCACGCTCCAGGAGGCCGAGCTCGAGCTCGTCGTCGACGCGCAGCGCGAAGCGTGGCAGCGGCAGCGGGGCGCGTTGCGCAGGACGCGGACGGGCCTCCCACCCTTCGCGCAGGATCCCGTAGAACGCCAAGTGACCCGGGCCACCGTCCGGTGCCGGGTAAGCGTTCCGGAGCACGGCCTCCGGCTCGTACCCGAGCCGCTCGGGCACCGCCTTCGAGCGCGCGTTGCGCGGGTCCACCGCGATCGACACGCGGCCGAGCCCGCGGCCCTCGAAGAAGTGGCGATGCAACCCCTCGAGGGCACGCGTCAGCAGCCCCCGGCCCTGCCACTCGCGACCCAACCAGTAGCCGATCTCGGTGGAGCCGCCGGGGCCCTGCAGGTCGTGCAACCAGAGCGCACCGATCGGCTCGTCGTCGAGCAGCAACTCGGCGTGCCACCCCTCGCCGCGCCGGAACTGCTGCAGCGCCGCATCGACGCGCGCCTGGATCGACTCCGACGTCGGGTTCTTGGCCCACACGAAGGCACCGGCGAGGTGGCCGCTCTCGGCTTCGATGCGCTCGAACAGCGTGTCGGCGTGGTGGCGCTCGGTCAGCCGCAGCCACAGCTGGTCGTCGAGCGGCAGGGCGAAGCCGAGCCGTCTCGCATCACCGAGCGTGTCGTGGCTCGCCACGGGGCCGGTCAAGCCAGCGGCTGCTTGTGCAGCGCAGCGTAGCGACCGGTCACGTGGTGCTCGAGCTGCCGCTCGATGTCACCGAGCAGGCCGCTGGCGCCGAAGCGGAACAGATCCGGCTCCAGCCATCGCCGGCCCAACTCCTCGCGCATCAGGATCATCCAGGCGAGTGCGTCCTTGGCCGTGCGGATGCCCCCGGCCGGCTTGAAGCCGACCGCCACGCCGGTCCGCTCGGCGTAGTCGCGTACCGTCCGGGCCATGGTCAGCGACACCGGGAGGGTGGCGTTCACGTCCTCCTTGCCGGTGCTGGTCTTCACGAAGTCGGCGCCCGCCAGCATCGCGACGAGCGCGGCGCGCGCCACCGTGCGCAGCGTGCCGAGGTCGCCCGTACCGAGGATCACCTTGAGGTGCGCGGGCCCGCAGGCGTCGCGGAACGCCCGGACCTCGTCGTACAGGGCGGGCCAGTCGCCGGCGAGCGCCTGGTGGCGGTTGATGACGACGTCGATCTCCGCGGCGCCGGCGTCGACCGAGGCGCGGATCTCCGCGAGCCGCGTGGCGCGTGGGGTCAGGCCGGCCGGGAAGCCCGTCGAGACGGCGGCCACGGGCACGCCACTCCCCTCGAGCGCAGTGACCGCCGTCGGCACCATCGCGTGGTACACGCACACCGCGCCTGTGGTGATCCGCACGGCCTCCATGCCCAGCGCCGCGAGCAGCTCCGGCCGCACGGGTCGACGGGCCTTGGCGCACAACCGGCGCACGCGCGCGGGCGTGTCGTCTCCCGCCAGCGTGGTCAGGTCGATGAGCGTGATGGCCTTGAGCAGCCAGGCCGCCTGCGCGTCGCGCTTGACGCTCCGGCGCGTCGTGAGGGTCGCCGCGCGGCGCTCGGCGGCCGAGCGGTCGACCCGCAGCGAGGCGACCCAGTCGAGGTCGAGCGCCCCGCCCGGGTTGCGCGGCAGCGGTCCGCTCGGGACGACGGGGTGGGCGGCGACGGGCGCGGGCTGGGGCGATGGCATGGGCGAGCGACCTCCGGAGCATGCAGTGTAGCGCGGGTCGCCCGGTGGGATCGCGCAGCGCGTGCTGCGCGCAGCGACGGGCGTATCATCTGGAGTCGAACCCGCCCCCCTACCGAGGAGTGCCGCATGCACCTGGCCCGTTTCCCCCGCCGCCGCTACACCCCGTACTGGACGCCGATCGAGCCGATGCCGTTCCTCAGCGCGGCGCTGGGCGGCCCCGAGCTCTGGATCAAGCGCGACGACATGCTCGGCCTGGCGTCGGGCGGCAACAAGACCCGCAAGCTCGAGTTCCTGGTCGCCGACGCCCTGGCCAAGGGCGCCGACACCCTCATCACGGTGGGGGCGGTGCAGTCGAACCACTGCCGCCTCACGCTCGCGGCGGCGCGCCGCGAGGGCCTCGAGTGCCAGCTGGTGCTCGAGGAGCGGGTGCCGGGGAGCTACCGCGACGACGCCAGCGGCAACAACCTGCTCTTCCGGCTGCTCGGCGCGGAGCGCATCGAGGTGGTGCCCGGCGGCGGCGACCTGGCCGCCGCGATGCAGGGCCTCGCGAACGACCTGGCGGCGCAGGGTCGCAGCGCGTACGTGATCCCGGGCGGCGGCTCGAACGCGCTCGGGGCGCTCGGCTACGTCGCCTGCGCCGACGAGGTGCTGGCGCAGACCTTCGAGGCGTCGCTGGCGCTCGACCACGTGGTGGTCGCGAGCGGGTCGGGCGGCACCCACGCGGGCCTGGTGGCCGGCTTCCACGCGGCACAATCGGGCCTGCCGGTCACGGGCATCAGCGTGCGCGCCGAGCGCGTGGCGCAAGAGGCGAAGATCCGCGCGCTCGCCGACGACGCGCTGCGCCTGGCCGGCGCCGCCGCGGGCGTGCCGAGCGAGACCGTGGTCGTCGACGACGCCTACGTCGGGCCCGGCTACTCGCTGCCGACCGACGCGATGGTCGAGGCCGTGCAGCTGTTCGCGCGCCATGAGGGGATCCTGCTCGACCCGGTGTACACCGGCAAGACCGCGGCGGGCCTCATCGGCCTGGTCCGGCAGGGCCGTTTCCAGGCGGGTGAGCGCGTGCTGTTCGTGCACACCGGCGGCTCGCCGGCGCTGTACGCGTACCAGGACGACGTCCTGGCGGACGTGCACGGTGCCTGACGGGCGCCGCACGGTCGGCGTGATCGGCGGCATGGGCCCCGAGGCGACCGTCGACTTCTTCGCCAAGCTGGTAGCCGCGACACCGGTCGAACGCGACCAGGACCACCTGCACGTGCTGATCGACAACGACCCGACCGTTCCCGACCGCAGCGCGGCGATCGAGGGCGCCGGACCGAGCCCCGCACCTCGCCTGATCGCGATGGCCCGGGGGCTCGTGGCTGCCGGGGCCGACCTGCTCGTGATGCCGTGCAACACCGCGCACGCGTACGAGGCCGACATCCGCGCCGCGGTGCCCGACGTCCCGTTCGTGAGCCTGATCGAGGCGACGGTGGACACCGTGGCCGCCGCTGCGAGCGGGCCGCGCTCCGTCGGGCTGCTCGCGACGTCCGGGACGCTCCGCTCGGCGATCTACCACGCGGCCTTCGCCCGGCACGGGATCGCGGTGCTGGTCCCGGACACCGACGACCAGCGCACGGTGACGGCGGCGATCGCCGCGGTCAAGCGTGGCCGAGCGACGCAGACCGAGCGCGCGAGGCTGCGCGAGGTCGCCGAGCGGCTCGCCCTGGCGGGCGCAGAGGCGATCGTGACGGCCTGCACCGAGTTGCCGCTGCTGCTCGGCAGCGGCGACGTCGTGGTGCGCGGCGTCGCCGTCCCGGTGATCGCCTCGACGGATGCCCTCGTGGTGCGCACGCTCGAGGCGGCGTCAGCCCAGCGCGGAGACGCCGTCACCCCGTAGGCGCTGGCTCGAGCCAGCCACCGGCGCGCAACGCTTCGGCGTCGCACGGTTCGGCGAACGCGTTGCCCTGCACCAACGGGCAGCCGAGCGAGCGCACGAAGGCGAGCTGCGCAGCATTCTCCACGCCCTCGGCCACGACCTCGATCCCGAGAGTCCGCGCGAGCGCGACGATCGATGTCACGATCGCCTGCTGTGAAGGCGAGGTCTCGAGCTCGGCGAGGAACGAGCGGTCGATCTTGAGCGCGTCGATCGGGAGCCGTCCGAGGGCCCCGAGCGAGGAGTAGCCCGTCCCGAAGTCGTCGATCTGCACGCCGACCCCGGCCAGGCGCAGCTGCTCGAGTTCGCCCACCACCGCGTCGAGTTCGTCCACCAGCGCGGACTCGGTCAGCTCGATCAACAGCGCCTCGGGAGGCACGCCGTGCGCCCGTAGGTCGCCGAGCACCCGCTCGGCGAGGCCGCCGCGCACCGCTTGCGCGACGGACACGTTGACGCTCACACGAGCATCGACGGCGCCAGTCGCACGCCATGCGGCGAGCTGCGCACATGCACGGCGCAGCGCCAGGTCGTCGAGTTCCTGGATGAGACCGATCTCCTCGGCCAGCGGCACGAAGGCGGCCGGGAGCAGGATGCCGCGACTCGGATGCCGCCAGCGCAGGAGCGCCTCGAACGCCTCGACCCGATCGTCACCGAGCCGGACGATCGGTTGGTACGCCACCTGCAACTCGTCGCGCTCGAGCGCCTGGTGCAGGTCGTGCTCGAGCTCCAGGCGCTCCACCGCCGCGGTCCGCATGCCGAGATCGAACACGGCGTGGCGCGCGCTGCCGTCGTGCTTGGCCCGGTACATGGCGATGTCGGCGTCGCGCAACAGCGCCTCGGCGTCGCTGGCGGGTCCCTCGGCGAAGGCGATGCCGACGCTGGCGCTGATGAAGAGCTCGCGCCCGGCGATGTCGAACGGTTCGCGCAATGCGTCCTGCACGCGCTCCGCTGCGTCGAGCACCACCTGCCGGTCGGCGACGTTCTCGATCAGCAAACAGAACTCGTCACCCGCGAGCCTGGCGACGGTGTCGCCGGCCCGCACCAGGCCCGAGAAGCGGGCGGCGATCGCGCGCAACAGCGCATCACCTGCTGCGTGGCCGAGCGAATCGTTGACGCTCTTGAAGCGGTCGAGGTCGACGAACAGCACGGCGAAGTGCGGGCCGCCCTGGCGCCGGTGGCGCTCGCAGGCGTGGTGGAGACGATCGAGCAGGAGCGTGCGGTTCGCGAGCCCGGTGAGGTCGTCGTAGAGCGCGAGCCGCCGCAGGCGCGCTTCGAAGTCCTGTCGCTCGGTGACGTTGCGGGAGACGGTGACGACGCCCTCGACGTACGGTCCGCCCTCGTCGATGGGCGCGGCCGTCGTCTCGAGGTAGACGGTGGAGCCCTCGCGGTGCAGCGTCCGGGTGGTGACCGGCGCGACCGAGGTGCCCTCGATCAGCGGCTTCCGGATCGCCTCGTCGAGCAGCGGCAGGTCCTCGGCCTCGATGTAGTCCCTGGGGTCACGTCCGACGAGCACCTCGGGCTCGAATCCGAGGATGTCGCGGCTCGACGGACTGACGTACGTCATCCGGCCGTCGGGTCCGATGAGGCACACCAGCTCGCGCATGTGCTCGGTGAGCAGGCGGAAGCGGCGCTCGCTGGCGCGCAGCGTGGCGAGCAGCTCGGCGCGCTGCAAGGCCACGGCGACGTGCTCGGCGACGGCGGCCAATCGGGCGAGGTCGGCCTCGTCGAGGTCGGTCTCGAGCGACTCGGCGTTGAGGACGCCCGAGACGACGCCGTCCACGACCAGAGGCACGCTGATCATCGAGCGCACGGGCTGTCGGGTCGCGGCGACGAAGTCGGGATCGGACGCCGCGTCGCGCACGAGTTCGGCGCGGCCGCTGCGCGCCACGCGACCCGTGATGCCCGTGCCGAGCGGTATCCGGCCTTCGGCACCGTCGTACCCCACGTGGTGCCGCATGACGGCGTGGTCGCCGTCGATCACGAACAGCGAGCACAAGTGGCCGCCGAGGACCCGCGTGGCGCCCTCCACCGCGATGCGGATGACCTCGTCGACGTCGCTGCCGCGCGCGACCGCGCCACGGAGCTCGTTCTGCAGCTGCAGTTCGCGCAGCGTGCGGGCGCTGCCCTCGTGCCACTCCTTGCGCTGCAACACCGCGCCGATGTGATGCGCGAGCGCCTCGGCCAGCACGCGCGCGTCGTCGTCGAAGGCCGTGTCGTCGTCGAAGCTGTCGAGGCGGAACGCGGCGACCACCTCGCCGGCCAGGACGATGGGGACCACGAGTGAGACACGGATGCGATCGACGTCGGCGCTCGCGCGCAGGAGGGCCGCTCGTGTGGGCCCGAGGGCGTCGACGGTGCGAAGGCCAGGTCTACGGATGACGACGGCGTGACCGTCGCCGCCGACGTCGGTGAGGACCTCGTCGACACTGAAGCGGACGTCTCGCACGCGCTCGAGGTCGAAGCCGACGGCAGCGGCGAAGTGGAAGTCGTCGCCGCGGCGCACCACCAGGCTCGCCGCCTGGACGCCCGGCACGAGTGCCACGGCGTGGTCGAGCACGCGCTCGAAGAACGCCGGCGTGACCTCACCCGCCAACACGTCCTTCGCGAGCGCGCTGAGCACGTCGGCGACGCGCCTGTCCATGTCGTTCCGCATCCTCGCCGGGACCTCCCCTTGCCAGGACCCCCGCCTTCTGGCGAACGACAGTCTACGGCGTCGCCGGCGGCGACTCAGCGACGGGTTACACACCTGCCTTACGCATTCGTCAGACGCATTGCGTCCCAACAGTTGACAGTTTGGACGCGTTGCGTCTACCCTCTGGCATCCCCCGTGGCGCGACCCGCCACCGCACGGAGGTCCGGTGCCCAGGCAGCCGTACCAGCAGCTCGACGCCATCGACCAGGCCATCGTCGACGCACTGCGCATCGACGGTCGCCGGGCCTATCGCGACATCGCGCGCGACCTCGGCGTCTCCGAGTCGATGGTCCGCAAGCGCTGCAAGCGCCTGCTGGAGAGCGGCTGGATGCGCATCCTCGCCATCAGCGACCCGCTCGCCCTCGGCGTGCCGGTGCTGGCGACCACCTACGCCCGCGTCCGCAACGCTGCGCTCGAAGCCGTCACCGACGCGATCGCGCGCCACGACTCGGTGCGCTACGTCGGCATCGGCATCGGTGCCAACAACCTGGTGGTCGAGTCGCTGCACGCCTCGAGCGCCGAACTGCACGCCT
>SLSM01000282.1 GCA_007130445.1 Trueperaceae bacterium
CGGCTACCGGACCATCAACACCATGATCGTGCACGAAGCCGACGTCGAGGTACCGAGCCGGTTCCAGGCGACCCACGCCATCGAGCAGCGGGTGCTCTGACGTCAGCCGCCGCGATGCCGCTCGACGACGCCCGCGAAGCGCTCCATCGCTTCCTCGATCCGCGGGAGCGGTTGGAGGTAGCTGACCCGCGTGTAGAGATCGCTGTCGTCGCCGAAGAGGCTGCCGGGGAAGAGCAGCACACGCCCCTCACGCAACAACGTCTCGCAGAACGCAGGCGAGTGCATCCCGGTGCCCGACGTGTTCGTGTACAAGTAGAAGGCACCACCGGGAAAGCCGTACGTCAGCCCGAGGCCGTCCATCGCCTGCATCAGGAACGCCCGGCGCTCGGCGTAGGCGTCGCGCATCGCGACGACGGCGTCCTGCGGTCCGGTCACCGCCGCCAGGGCCGCGAACTGTGACGGCGTAGCGGCGTTGATGCTGAGCATGTGGCGCGGGTCGACGAGCATGCGTGTGAAGGCCTTGGGTGCGGCCATGTACCCGACGCGCCAACCGGTCATCGCGTGCGACTTCGAGAAGCCGTTGAGCACGATCGTGCGCTCGCGCATGCCGTCCACCGCGGCGATGGACAGGTGCTCGGCGCCCTCGTAGATCAGCGAGGCGTAGATCTCGTCGCTGATCACGACGAGATCATGCCGGATGGCGAGCGCTGCGATCTGCCGGATCACGTCCGGTGGCGTGACGGCACCCGTCGGGTTGTTGGGGCTGACCAGCACCAAGACCTTGGTGCGGTCGGTCAACCGCGCTTCGATCTCCGACGGCATGAGCGCGAAGTCGTCGCGTTCGAAGGTCGGCACCGGCACGGCGACGCCGCCGAACGCATGCACCGCCTGGTCGTAGGTGGTGAAACGCGGCGACGTGATCAGCACCTCGTCACCCGGCTCGATCAACGCCAGCATGCACAGCGTGATCGACTCCTGCACGCCGGCGGTGACGATGACCTCGTCGAGGTCGTAGCGCAGACCGTACTCGCGCGCGAGCGTATCGGCGATCGCCTCGCGAAGCTGCGGGATCCCCGCCGGGTGCGTGTAGTGGTGTTCGTTGGCGTCGATGGCCCGCTTGGCCGCCTCGACGATGTGCGCCGGCGTGTGGAAGTCCGGGTCGCCGCGGCCCATGGCGATGACGTCGTCGAGCCCCGCGGCGATCTCGAGCATCCTGGTGCGGAAGGAGACGTCCTCCTCGACCAGGCGACCGGCTCGACGCGCGAGCAGTGGGTCGCGGGCGCCGCCGACGGGGCTCATACAAGCCTCCGGCCGGCGACGTAGGTCTGGCGGACCCGCTCGAGGGCGTCCAGGTCGGCGACTGGGTCGCCGTCGACGACGATCAGGTCGGCGCTCTTGCCGACCTCGAGCGAGCCGATGGTGTCGCCCAGATGCGAGAGCTCGGCGGCCAGGATGGTGGCGCTGCGGATCGCGGCCAGGTTGTCCGCGACCACGCCGAGCTTGACCATGAACTTCAACTCGGGTGCGACGACGTGGTGGCCGACGGCCGGACTGCCGGCATCGGTGCCGAAGACGATCGTGACGCCCGCCTTGGCGGCGCGGACCAGGCCGTCGTAGCGACTGGGATCGGCCACCGCACGCTGGCGCTCCGCGATCTTCCACTCGGGGATGTTGAATTTCCGCGCGATCTCGGGTTGGCTCTGCATCACCACCGGTGCGAACGTGGTCACGATCGGCACCTTGCGCTCGACCAGGAGCGCGATCGTCTCGTCGCTCATCGCGCCGCCGTGCTCGACGACGTCGATGCCGAACTCGACCACGCGCCTGATGCAGGCGTCGAAGGTCGCGTGCGCGGTGATCGGCAGGCCGTTGCGGTGACTCTCGTCGATCACGGCCGCGAGTTCGTCGTCCGTGAACTCCAGGCGATCGTGGCACGCCATGATCTTGATGAGATCGGCCCCAGCGCGCACCTGATCACGAACGGCGCGTCGCATCTCGTCCGGGCCGCTCGCCTCGCGACAGCACCAGTAGGTGTGCCCACCGGTCTGCACGATCGATTCACCCGTCACGAGCAGTCGCGGTCCGGGGAAGATCCCCTGCTCGACGGCCTGCTTCGCGGCGAGGTTGGTCGCGTTCATGCCCAGGTCGCGCACCATGGTGACGCCGGCGCGCAGGCTGATCAGCATGTTGCCGGCGATCTTGTACGCGCTGATCTCGGGGCCGTCGTCGAGCGACTGGCGAGCGAGGTCGTGGATCCCGTCCCAGGCCAGGTGGGCGTGCGAGTTGATCATGCCAGGCATGATGGTCGAGCCCGTGAGCGCGACGACCTCGACGTCGTCAGCCACGCTGCCGAGCTCCGCCGCACGACCGACACCCTCGATCTTCCCGTCGCGCACGAGGACGAAGCCGTCCTCGATCACCTGATCGCCGACGGCCGTGACGACACGCCCCTTGAACAGTCGCGCCGGGGCAGGCACGTCGAACATCGGTTTGATCAGCTTCTGGAATCGCCACGCTGGTGCTTCAGGCATCGCACTCCCTCTCGGCTCGCGGCGTACCGCACGACGTGCGCGCCCGACACATTGTCGACAATCGACGAGCCTGTCGACACGATACGCGCGACCCCTGAACGCGTCAAGGAGTCGCACCGCGAACCGACGACACAAGCCCCGTCACGGGTCGAGGCTGCTGCCTGCGCCGCACTGGGCCGCGGCGTCAGGGCCGCGCACTCTCGAAGAACGCGAACGTCCCCTTGCCCGCCTGCTTCACCCGGTACATCGCGACGTCCGCCGCCTTCATGAGGCCGTCACTCAATCGCGCGTCCTCCGGATACAGCGCGATGCCGATGCTCACACCCACGAGCACGTTGCGGCCGCGCAGCGAGAACGGCGCGTCGATCGCCTCCCCGAGCTTCTCGGCGACCAGGCCGGCGTCCTCCCACTGGGCCACGTCCGCCAGGATCACGCCGAACTCGTCGCCACCGAGCCGGGCGACGGTGTCCTCGGCGCGAACCTGTTCGACCAGCCGCCTCGCCGCCGCCGCCAGGAGCTCGTCGCCGACATCGTGGCCGAGCGTGTCGTTGACGTCCTTGAAGCCGTCGAGGTCGAGGTACAGCACCGCCACTCCCGACTTCCGTCGGTGCGCCCGAGCGACCGTCTGCTCCAAGCGGTCTTGGAACAGGCGCCGGTTCGGCAGACCTGTCAGTGGGTCGTGGCTGGCGAGACGCTCGTAACGCCGCCGCTCGGCCTCCAGGTCGCGCTCGAGCTGGAGCCGCTGCAGCGCGATCCCGACCTGCGCCGTGAGCGCCGCAGCGATCCCGTGCGAGTCGCCCACGAACGCATCGCGCCGCTCGAAGTTGTCGAGGTTCATGTAGCCGCGAGCCACGCCCCCGATGGTGATCGGCACGGACAGCGTCGCGCTGATCTCGCGCAGCCGTCCCGCCCGGGCGAACGCATCGAGCGTGTCCGGTCCCAGGCGCCCCTCGGTGTCGTGCACCTCGATGCGCTCGACCGAGGGCGCGCGCGGGCCGATCTCGTCGGGCGTCAGCCGCAACGTCGCGAGCGCGGCGAGGTCGAACTCGACGGCCGCCACGAAACGGAACGCGCCGTCCTCGTCCTGGAGCACCATGCTGCCGCCCTGCGCGTCCGGCACGAGTTCGATCGTGCGCTCGAGCACCCGCTGGTAGAAGCCCTCGTCCAGCGCCTGTCCGAGCATGTCGTTCGTCAGCGCGACGAGCGCGGAACGAAAGGCCGCCTCCTGCTCGAGACGCACCTGGTTCGCCCTGCGTTCGGAGACGTCACGCGCCGAGAACACCGCGCCGTCGTCGAGCACGTGGATCAGCGTCTCGACGTAGCGCTCCGAACCGTCCGCGTGGCGCATACGGTGCACGAGCGTCGACCCATCCCGATCGCGGAACCTGTTCGCCAGGTGGCGCTCGGCGCTCGGCAGTTCGGCCTCGTGCAAGAGGCTGGTCACGTGCGCGCCCAGCACGTCGTGCACGCGATGCCCGAGCATCGTCTCGATGCTCGGGCTCACGTACGTGATCGTCATCCGTTCGTCCGTGAGCACCACGATGTCGCGCAACGTCTCGGTGATCCTCGCCAGGACCGACCGGCGCTCTTGCAGCGCCTCGGCCAGCGTTCGCTCCTCGGTCACGTCGATGAGCACCCCGTGCCACAGCGTCGCGCCGCTGGTCAGACGCTCCGGCATGGCCTGACCGCGCACCCAGCGGACGGCGTCGTGCTCGTCCCGCACACGGAACTCGATGCTCCACAGCGACAACTCGGCCCGCGAGCGCTCGCTGGCCGCTGTCAACGTCTCGACATCGTCGGGGTGGACGCGCTCGAGCGCCAGAGCGCCGTCGCGGCGCAACGTCTCGGGATCGAGTCCGAGGAGCGCTTTCACGCCCGGGCTGGCATACGGGTACCACGCGCGCCCGTCGGCATCCACCTGGTACTGGTAGACCACACCAGGCACGAGTTGCGCCAGTGCGCGTAGGCGGGCGCTCGCCTGGTCGCGCTCGGCTGCCGCGCGGGCGCGCACCAGACTACCGGCGATCACGTTGCCCGCAGCGCGCAGCAGGTCGACCTCGGCGGAGTGCCACGTGCGGGCGGATCGCACCGCGTCGAACCCGACGAGCCCGAGCGGGGCGTGCGGACCGGGGAGCGGCACCCACAGCGCCGACACGACGCCTTGCGCCGCAAGCTCCGCGCGCAGCGCCTCGCTGCCAGGAGGGAGTTGATGCAGGCCCGCGAGCGCGACCGCCTCGCCGGCGGCGAGCGCCACCTGCCACGGCTCGAGCAGCGCAAGCGGTTGGCCTTGGATGCGCTCACGCTCGCGGCTGACGCCCTCCGCCGCCCACTCGTGGGAGTTGGTGAACGTCCCCGCGTCGTAATCGAAGGTCATCACGTACGCGCGATCGGCTCCCGTGGATGCCCCGACCAGCGCCAGCGCCTCGTCGACCCCGGCGTCGACCTCGTCCTCCAACGAGCCTGCCAGACGGGCCGACAATCGCAGGATCAGGTCGCGCAGCGTGCGTTCCTCGCGAGCATCGGCGAACACCCGACCTCCTCGTCGCCGAGTGGCAGGGCGCACGCTCGCGGGCGGGCCACTCGTTCTGCCACAGGCTACCTCATGGCGTGCCAGACGCACCGGTCCGGTCCACCACCCCGCCGCGCGGTAGCCTGCTGCATGAGCACGGATCAGTCGATCGTGTTCGCGGTGCTCGCCGCGACGCTGGCGATGTTCGTGTGGGGCCGCTGGCGCTACGACCTCGTGGCGATCCTCGCCCTGCTGGCGCTGCTCGCGACCGGCGTGCTGCCGTTCGAGCAGGCGTTCGACGGCTTCTCGCACCCGGCCGTGGTCACGGTGGCGGCCGTCCTCGTGCTCAGCCGCGCGCTGCAGAACGCCGGTCTCGTCGACGTCGTGGTGCGCGTGCTGACCCCCCTCAAGGGCAAGCTGACGCTGCAACTGGTCGCACAGACGGCGATCGTGGCGGTGCTGTCGGCGTTCATGAACAACGTCGGCGCGCTCGCACTGATGCTCCCGGTCGCGCTGCGCCAGGCCTATCGCGACGGTTACGCCCCCGCCATCGCCCTGATGCCACTCGCGTTCGGCTCGCTCCTCGGCGGGCTCACCACCTTGATCGGCACCCCACCCAACATCATCGTGTCGACCTTCCGCGCGCGCGAGCTCGGCGAGCCGTACGGCATGTTCGCGTTCGCTCCGGTCGGCGCCGTCGTCGCGCTCGCGGGCATCGCGTTCGTCACGCTCGTCGGTTGGCGGCTGCTCCCGAAGGACCGCCGCGGTGGCGTCGGCGACGATCAGACCTTCGACGTCCAGGACTACGTCACCGAGGTGTGCGTGGCGGCCGACAGCACGCTGATCGGCACGGCGCTCGCCGACGTCGAGGCGCTCGTCGACGAGGACGACGAGGTCGCGATCATCGGGATCCTGCGCGACGAGCATCGCCGCCTCGCGCCGCACGCCCATGAACGGGTACGTGCCGGTGACGTCCTGGTGGTCGAGGCCGAGACGAGCGGCATCAAGGCCTTGCTCGCCGCGAGCGACCTGACGCTCGCGGAGGACAAGGCCATCGAACGCTCCGACCTCGGCAACGACGAGGTCACCGTCCAGGAGGTGATCGTCGCGCCCGGCAGCAACCTCGCGAACCGTACGCCCCGGACCGCTCGCCTGCGCACGAGCTACCACACGAATCTGCTGGCGGTCGCCCGGCACGGCAAGCGCATCGAGAGGCGCCTGTCCGACGTGACGTTCCAGACCGGCGACGTGCTCATGCTCCAGGGGCCGAGCGAGCGCGTGAGCGAGCTGACGCGCGAGTATCGCCTGTTGCCGCTCGCCGAGCGCGACGTAGGCGTCGCGAAGCCCCAGCGACTCCTCCTGACCGGCTCCCTGATGGCCGCCGCGATCGCCGCGATCATGACGGGCCTCGCTCCGGCACACGTCGCGTTCGTCGCCGCAGCGGCCGTCCTCGTGCTGATCGGCGTCCTCGGGCGCGACGAGCCCTACGCCGCGATCGACTGGCCCGTGATCGTCCTGCTCGCTGCGCTCATCCCGGTCGGCACGGCGCTGGAGCTGACGGGCGGCACGGCCCTCCTGGCCGACGGCGTGATCGCGCTCACCGGAGGCCTCGGGCCGGTGTGGGTGCTGGTGACGCTGATGGTCGCGACGATGCTCCTGTCGGACGTCGTGAACAACAACGCCACTGCCGTCCTGATGGCGCCGCTCGCGATCGACCTGGCGCAGCGCCTCGACGTGGCGCTCGACCCGCTGCTGATGGCCGTGGCCATCGGCGCGTCGTGCGCCTTCCTCACCCCGATCGGCCACCAGTCGAACACCCTCGTGCTCAAGCCGGGCGGCTACCGCTTCGGCGACTACTGGCGCCTCGGCCTGCCGCTCGAGGTTCTGATCGTGCTGGTGAGCGTGCCGATGCTCCTGGTCGTGTGGCCGTTCTGACCTGAGCCGCGCGGCGCGTCTGCTTCACTCACGTGGGGTCGGCGACGGGGTCGGGGTCGGGGACGAACCGACGCGTGCCGAAGCCGGTGAGGAGCACGGCGCCCAGGCCGACGGCGGTCGCGACGAGCGCCAGCAGTGCCCCGGCCACCGGGAGGCGCTCGAGCAGACCCAGCACCACCACCACCACGAACACGCCGACCGGCGGCGCCAGCCGCAGGGCCCACGGCCTCGCTCGTCCACGGGGCGCGAACGACCGCGCCACACGCGTACCGAGCGCGATCCCCAGCGCCGACCAGCCGACCATCACCGCGACCATGCCGACCACCAGCGCGAGCGCGCTCACCGGCAGCAACACCACCGTGAACGCCATCACCACCACGAGCACCAGCCCCACCACGAACGCCAGCACGCCCAGCGCCAGCGCGGTGATCCAATGGCCCCCGACGGCGTCCACGAGCCGGTCGACCGCCCGCGGCGCGAGGCGCCCGGCCAACAGGGCGAGGACCGCCAGCGTCGCGGCGCGCGCGAGCACGCTGCCGAGGCCGCTGGGTCCAGACCGAACGGACTCGGCGATGGCCCCTGAGACCGCGGGCCCCACCGTCACGCTGCCGGCGATCGCCGCTCCGGGGTCGCGATCGAGCGCACCCGCCACCGCGAGGTCGCCGCCGACGGCCGCGTCCGCGCCCAACGCCACGGCCCCCGAGAGCGCCACGACGTCACCATCGACGCGGCCGTCGAGCCGCGCCTCGCCGCCGAGCACCAGGAGGGTGCCGCCGAGCCTCGCACCAGCGGCCACGTGCACCTCGCCGTCGAGCAGCACGAGCCAACCCGCGCGCTCCACTCCGGCCGGCACCTCCAGCACACCGCCCGCCACCAGACCGAGCTCGAGCACGCCGTCGTCGCAGCCAGCGGCCGCGAACGCGACGACACAGGCCAGCGCCACGCGCAGCGCGCGGCCGCAGCGCACCGCCCCGCCGCTCACGTGGCCACCCGTCGGCGCGGCGCCACGGCCACGATCAGCAACGCGGCGAAGCCGAGCAGGGCGATCGCCTCCACCGAGGCGAGGTGGTCGCGCAGGCTCACCCCGGCGGCCTCCCACCGCAGCGCGAGCGCGGTCGAGAGGAAGGTCGCCGTCCAGGCCGAGGTCG
Organism: Trueperaceae bacterium; assembly: GCA_007130445.1. GTDB lineage: Bacteria > Deinococcota > Deinococci > Deinococcales > Trueperaceae > CSSed10-48. Next base: position 8,124 of record SLSM01000282.1, read on the forward strand.
CGACGCCCAGCGCCGCGTGCACGGTGACGTCGTCGGGCGTCGAGAGGTCGGCCCACAGGGCGAACGTCACGACCGTGTACAGGCTCACCGCGACGGCGTAGAGGAGCGGCGTCGCAAGCGCTGCACCTCCTCCGCCCATGCGCGCGTCGATCCCGTACATCAGGTGCACCAGGGCGAACACGCCGAACACCCACGCGAGCAGGTGGCGCTCGCCCAGCGCCGTGTAGAGCACGCCACCGATCAACGCCGCGACCACGTGCGTCAGCGCGATCGCGAGCCGCGGTCCGAGCTCTGCGGCATGCCACGCGTTCGCCATGTACACCGGCGTCTCGAGCAGGCGCAGGAAGCCCAGGCTGTCGACGAAGAAGACCCCGAACATGAGCACCAGCGCGGCCAGCAGGCGGCGGCGCGGCGCCGCCCGAGCGGGGCCCCGGGGTCGCGTGAAGCGACCGGCGCCGAAGGCGGGGTCGGCGTGTTGGAGCGACCAGGCGCGCACGAGCGGCGATCCGCTCCAGGCGAGCACGACGGCCGCCAATGCGCCGGGCGCCATCAGC
>SLSM01000267.1 GCA_007130445.1 Trueperaceae bacterium
CCCTCGGGTACTGCGGTGGGATCGAGAACTACTCGCGCTACCTCGACGGCCGCCGCCCCGGCGAGGCGCCGTACACGCTGCTCGACTACCTGCCCGACGACGCGATCGTGTTCCTCGACGAGTCCCACGTGATGCTGCCGCAGATCCGCGGCATGTTCAACGGGGATCGCGCGCGCAAGACGACGCTCGTCGACTACGGCTTCCGACTCCCCGCCGCCCTCGACAACCGTCCGCTGAAGGAGGCCGAGTTCCTGGAGCGCGTCGGCCAGGTGGTGTTCGTGTCCGCCACCCCCGGCGACCAGGAGCTCGGCCTCTCGGACCAGGTGGCCGAGCAGGTGATCCGACCGACGGGCCTGGTCGATCCCGGCATCACCATCAAGCCGAGCCGCGGCCAGATCGACGACCTGCTGTTCGCGATCCGGGACCGCGCGAAGCGCAAGGAGCGCACGCTCGTCACCACGCTGACCAAGAAGATGGCCGAAGACCTCACCGAGTACCTCGCCGAGCAGGGCGTGCGCGTGCGCTACATGCACTCCGACATCGACGCGGTCGAGCGCCAGGTCATCATCCGCGACCTCCGCCTCGGCCACTTCGACGCCCTGATCGGGATCAACCTGCTCCGCGAGGGGCTGGACCTACCCGAGGTGTCGCTGGTGGCGATCCTCGACGCCGACAAGACGGGCTTCCTGCGGAGCGAGCGCTCGCTGATCCAGACGATCGGTCGTGCCGCCCGCAACGTCGCGGGCGAGGTCGTCCTGTACGCCGACGTGGTGTCGGAGGCGATGCGCAAGGCCATCGACGAGACCGACCGGCGCCGCACCAAGCAGCTCGCCTACAACGAGGTGCACGGCATCACCCCCGAGACGATCGTCAAGCGCATCCAAGAGGTCATCCGCGGCGAGCGCGACGAAGGCGAGCCGGTGCGGCCGATCGATCCCTGGGAGCGTGAGCTCTTGGAGGACGACGTGCGCCAGGAGCTGGCCCTGCTGGAGAACGAGATGTGGCAGGCGTCCGAGGCCCTCGACTTCGAGAAGGCCGCCGCCGTACGCGACCGCATCCGCGAGCTCGAGGCCAAGCTCGAGGGCAAAGCGATCGAGCTCCCAAGCATCCCCGGGAGCGGCTCGGCGCGCCGCCCGGGAGCGAAGCGGGTGCGGGCGTGACCGCGATCCGCCCGCGCGCGCTCCGGACGAGGCACGGCGCGGCGCCCACGGCACCGCATGTGCTCGCGGCGCTCCGCTGGGCGCTCGTGGCGTGGGCGTGCCTGGTGGGTGCCGCCGCCGCGCAGCCCTACGCCGCCGACGGCGGTTTCGACCGGCCGCGCGTTTCGTTCCCGCTGACGCGCGCGTCGCTCGCCGCCGCGATCGACGAGGGCAGGCCGCGGCTGCTGATCGGTGACGCGAACGGCCTGAGGCTCGTCGACCTGCACGCCGGCCGGTCACCCGCAGCGGATGCGACCGAGTGGCTCGATCGCGATGCGGTCGTCCGAGACGTCGCGGCCGCCGACGGCTGGCAGGGGGGTCCGGCGGCGTACGCCTGGTTCGTGCGCGACACGAGCACAGGCGCGTACCGTTACACCTGGCGCTGGGGGGACGCCGAGATGCCGCTCACCGAGGCGTCCCAGGCGCTCGACGTCGCGCTGAGCGTCGGTGCCGACGGGCCCGAGGCGTGGCTCGCGATCCCGACGGCGGCCGGCGGCAGGCTGGAGCGACAGCGTTGGGGCGAGAGCGGCAGGCAGACCATGGTGACGAGCACCCGCAGCCTCGCCGCACCGACGCTGGTCCGCGACGACGCCGGGGGGCTCCATCTCGCCTACCTCGAGGGCGCGACGGTCGAGACGCCGATCGGTTTGAGCGCCGAGTGGGCCGTCGTCTACCGCGGACCCGACGGCGTCGAACGGCGCTTCGACGACGCCCTCGGGCCACCGGCGCGCCTCGCGCTCGATGCGCAGGAGCCGGTGGTGCTGCTGTGGGAGCGCAGCGACGCGGCGCTGGTCGCGCTCACGCCGAACGGCGAGGCCGCGGCGCAGACGCTGGGCGTCGGGCGTGCGGTCGGCGTCGCGGCCGACCGAGCGTTCCTGGCGCGTGGCGCGAGCATCGTCGCCACGCCGCTCGAGGCACGCGGCATGGGCGACGCCACGCCCCACAACGTCGCGTGGTCACCGTACGCCGTCGACCGCACGGCGCTCACGCGCGTGGACGGGGTCACCTACCTCGGCTGGGCCGGCACCCTGCCCGGCGGTGCCAGCGTCGCCCTCACCAGCGACGACGCCGCACCGATGCGGCCGGGCTGGCGCGACCACATCGCTGCCTGGTTCGGCTGGACGCCGTGGGCGATCGGCGAGGAGGCGCTCGGCCAACTGACAGGCGCGCTGCTGATCGGCGTGCTGGGCACGATGGTGCTGTTCCCGCTGTTCTGGCTGCTGTCGCTCCCCCTCTCACGCAGCCTGTCGGACCGCTGGACGCGTCCGGCGGGCGCGCTCGTGGCGGCTGCCACGCTGCTCGTGATCGCGGCCGTCGTGGTGACGCGTGCGGCTGGTCTCGGCCACGACGCCAGCAGCCTCGTCGGTGGGTACTGGGGCTTCGGGCTGGCACTGGCCGCCGGTGTGGTCGGCGCACCTGCGCTCCTCGCGCGAGCCGACCTCGAGAAGCAACCTGCGCTGCTCGCCGCCGCGGGCCTGTCCGGCTTCGTCAGCTTGAGCCTGGCATCGTTCATCGCCTTCCAGCCCTGGCTGCAACTGTTCGGGCTCTGAGCCGCGGCGACGGCGGGCACGCCGTGAGCGACGCATGACGCCTGCCACCGGCCGCTCGCGGACCACGTGGTACTGTCGCGTCCGGGAGGCCCCCGTGACGTTCGAAGTCGGAGATCACGTCGTGTACCCGTCGCAAGGCGCCGGCGTCGTGCAGGAACGCACCACACGCGAAGTGTTGGGCGAAACGCACGAGTACCTCAAGATCGTCTTCGTGCGCGGCGACATGGAGGTGCTCGTCCCGCTCGAACGCGGTCGCGAGGTGGGCCTGCGACACACCATCGGAGCCGACGAGGTCGAGCGCCTCCTCGACGCGTTGGTGAAGGGCGATCTGTCGCTCCCAGCGCAATGGCCACCCCGCTACCGCGCGGAACAGGACATCCTCGCCGGCGGCAGCGCCTACGAGTTGGCGCGCCTGATCGGCGTACTCGCCCGCCGCGACCTCGAGAAGGGGCTGGCCGCCACGGAGCGCGAAGTGCTCGAGAGCGCGATGACGATGCTGTCGAGCGAACTCGCCGTGGTGCTGGGGACCGACCTTGCGACGGCGCTGGAGCGGCTGCACTCCGTCGTCTCGGAGCGCATCGTCGCGTCGTGAGCCAGGGCGCCCCCGCGCACGAGACCCCCTTCGATCCCGCCCGCCAGACGCTGACCACACCCCGCGTCATCAACGGCATCCTGGCGCGGCATGGCCTGCGCGCCGACAAGGGCTTCGGGCAGCACTTCCTCATCGATCCCACCGTGGTCGCCGCCGTCGTCGCGGCGGCGGGCGTCGGGGTGGACGACGAGGTGTGGGAAGTCGGCCCCGGCTTGGGCGTGCTGACACGGGCGCTGGCCGCGACGGCGCGACGGGTCGTGACCATCGAACTCGACGCCCGCCTCCTACCGGTGCTCGACGAGACGCTGGCCGACGCGAACAACGTCGCGATCCGCCACGGCGACGCCGTGCGGGTCGACTGGTCCGAGGCGCCGCCGGGCAGCCGCTTCGCCGCCAACCTGCCGTACAACGTCGGCACCGCGGTCCTGGTCCGGGCGCTGACGTCGAGCCGCTTCACGCGCCTGGGGGTCTTGCTCCAGCGCGAGGTGGCGGAGCGCATGGTCGCCACCGCCGGCACACCCGCGTACGGCTCGTTGTCGCTGCTGATCGCCCACCACGGACGCGCCCGCATCACCCGACGCGTCGCCCCCGGGGCGTTCATGCCGCCCCCGGCCGTCACGTCGGCAGTGGTCGCCATCGACGTCGACCCAGACGCGCGCCCCGACCCGACGACGTTCGCCCTCATCCGGGCAGGCTTCAGGCATCGCCGCAAGACCCTGCTGTCGAACTTCCGGCTGGCGGGTCTCGAGGTCGAGGTCGTCCGGACCGCGCTGGCCGACCTGGGCCTGCCGCCCGCGGTCCGGGCCGAGGCGCTCGACCTCGCGACCTTCCGGGCGCTGGCCATGCGCGTGCCGACGCCCGCTGTGCCCGACGGCATGTCGACCTGAGCGCCGGGGCTATACTGGCGCGTACGGAGCAGCCGGGCTCGACTGACGCCCACGGGGTGCGTGCCCCGCAGGAGACGTGTGATGGCCAAGTTCATGGTGGTCGGCGATGCGACCGTCGACCAGATGTATTTCGTAGACGCCCTCCCCGAAGCCGGAGGAGAAGCCACGGCGTTGCGCGCCGTGATGGAGCCGGGAGGCGCTGGCGGCACCGTCGCCACGGCGCTGGCGCGGCTCGGGCACGACGTGTCGATCGCCACCCGCGTCGGCACCGGACCCTTCTCGACACTGGCGATGCGCCACGTGCTCGCGAGCGGCGTGGATCCGAGCCTCGTGCAGCGCGACGAGCGGTTGCAGACCAGCAGCGTCACGATCCTCATCACACCCGACACCCGGCGGACGATGATCTCGGCGGTCGGCGCCTCGCGCTACCTCGACTCCGCAGCGCTCGAGGCGCGTCACGTCGCTGAGCGCGACGCGCTCGTGATGAGCGCCTACTCGCTGGTGGCCGGACCACAGCGCGAGTACGCCGTGCAGGCGCTCGCGTACGCGGCCGAGGCCGGGGTCACCACCTTCGTGGACATGGGCACCGGCGCGGTCAACGCGCTGCACGGCAGGCTGCTGCCGCTGCTCAGAGGCGTCGACTACGTGTTGATGAACGAGCAGGAGCTCTTCTCACTCACCGGCGAGGCGTCGATCTCCGACGCGGTGGCCGGCCTGCGGGCGCAAGGCATCCAGCAACTCGTCGTCAAGGTGGGCGAGATGGGCTCCATCGTCGTCACGCCCAACCTGACCGAACTCGTCGAGGCGCTCGACGTGGACGACGTCGTCGACACCACGGGCGCTGGTGACTACTACACGGCCGCGTTCGCGCACGCCGTGATGTCGGGTGCCGACCTGCTGGAAGCCGCCTGGCTCGGCAACGTCGCGGGGGCGCTCAACACCACGCGGGTCGGGGCACAGAGCTTCCCGCTCGACCGTGCCACGCTCGAGCGCCACGCGCTCGAGGGGCAACGAGCAACGTGACCCTCGCGCTGCTCCTGGCCGCGCTGCTCGCGTTCGTGGGAACCGTCGGCGCGACGTCGTACGAGGCGCGCTTCGACGTCGCCTGGCGCCTCGTGGCCGAGCGCTACTGGGATCTCGACCGGATGGCCGTCGACTGGGACGAGGCGCGCTCCGAGTACGGGCCCGCAGCGCGCGACGCCGACGACGACGCCGCCTTCTACACGCTGCTCGAGGCGATGTATGAACGCATCGGCGACGACCACACCGCCTTCGTCAGACCCGAGCGCGTGGCGGAGTTCAGGGAGCGCTACGGCGACCTGCCGTGCCTAGGCGTGTTCGGCGTCGGGGGCGACGCGTCCGCAACGCCTCGTGCCGCCCCGGCCCTCCCCGAGCCGTTGCTGCTCGCCGGGCCCGTCTCGTACGGGATGCTCGGCGATGCGACCGGGTACGTGAGGATCGACGACCTGGTTCGAGACGGCACGAGCCCGGGCGTGAGGAGCGCGGTCGACGACCTGCTGGCACTCGGGGCCACGTCCTTCGTCCTCGACCTGCGCGGCAACCCGGGTGGTCGACTGATCACGATGATGCAGGTCGCCGGCGTGTTCACGAGCGGCTTCCTGTGGCGCGCCGTGACCACCTGGTCGCTGCCGGTCCCCTACCCAGCGCTTGGCGCGACGCTGACCGACGCGCCGCTCGCCGTGCTGGTCGACGGCGACGTGCACAGTGCGGCGGAGGGGTTGGCAGGGGCGCTGCAGATGCGTGGCAGGGCCGTCGTCGTCGGCGCGACGACGGCGGGCAACGTCGAGGCCGTGCTGCCGTTCTGCCTGCGTGACGGCTCCCAGGCCTGGGTCGCCACCGGCGTCCTGGCGCCGATCGGCGGGCCCACGTGGGAGGGGCGCGGGGTGACGCCCGACGTCGAGACGGCCGCGGGCGACGCCCTGGGCGCCGCCCTGGACGCCCTCCGCGACCGACCTTGAGCGGGGCCGGTGCGGCCGACGCGTTCGAGCGCGTCGCCGATGGCGCGCTGCGCGTACCGCTCCGGACGCAGACGCTGCCGCCCTTCACCCACACCAACGCCTACGTCCTCGCGGCCGACGGCGTCGGCATCGTGATCGACCCGGGCGCCGGCGACCCTGACGCGCTGGCCGCGCTGCGTGCGGCGCTCGCGGCCGTCGGTGTGGCAGCGCCGAAGGGCGTGCTCCTCACCCACACGCACCCCGATCACGTGGGCGGCGTCGACGCGGCGCGCTCGCTCTGGCCCGACCTGCAGGTGTGGGCGCCCGCCGGCGAACTCGGCCGCTGCGACGGCGCCTGGGGCGCGATCGGCGTGCGCCACGGTCGCCGGTTGACGCTCGGCGGCGCCGTGCTGACGCTCGTCGGTACGCCCGGGCATGCGCTCGACCACGTCGCGGTGTGGTGGGCGGCGCAGCGTCTGCTGGTCGCGGGCGACCTCGTCGCCGGCGCCGGGTCGATCTGGGTCGGCCTGCCCGACGGCGACGTCGGCGCGTACCTGTCGTCGCTCGAGCGCGCCGCCGCCCTCGACCCCGCGGTCGTCGCACCTGCGCACGGCCCGGTCAGGCGCGACGGCGCCGCCGTCCTCCACGTGGCGCGCCGACATCGCCTGGCACGCGAAGCGTCATTGCTCCAGGCGCTGCAGGACGGACCGGCGCGCATCGGCGCGCTGCGCGCACGCCTCTATCCGGATCTGGACGAGTCGGCACACGATCTGGCCGAGCGGACGGTGCTCGCCCATCTGGCGAAGTTGATGCGCGAACGGCGCGTCATGCACGTCGGCAGCGACCGCGACGGGCCCTACGCCCTGGCCTGACGGCGACGCTCAGAGCGAGCGGCGCAACCAGTCGCGCAGCGCGTCCGCATCCGCGGCGATCGTGGCGTCTGGCCGAGCGCTCGGCAACGACTCGAGCGCAGGGTGCGTCACGCTGACGCCGGGTAGCGCTCGCGCCACGACCTCGGGGAACTTCGCCGGGTGCGCGGTCGCCGCCACCAGCGCGGGACCCTCGATCGGGTCCGTGGCGCGCCGCCGCAGCCGGGAGAGCGCCTCGAGGCCGACGGCCGTGTGGGGGCAGACGACCACGCCGTGGTCGAACCAGCAGCGCCGGATCGCCTCGAGCGTGGCCTCGTCGTCGACGGCTGCGCCGACCACGGAGACGGGGTACGCGCCTCCCTCGAACAGCGTGACGAGTCGCTCGAGGTTGCTGGGGGCCCCGACGTCCATCGCGTTCGACAGCGTAGCGACGGTGGCGGGCGCGTCGCCGGCGGCCACCTCGCCGCGCAGGACCCGTGGGAAGTGGTCGTTGGCGTTGTGGGCGGCGACGAGGCCGCGCGGCGCGGCGCCCATCGCCGCCGCGAGCAACGCGGCGGCGGCGTTCCCGAGGTTGCCGCTCGGGACGACGCTCCATACGGCCGTGGGCGCGACGCCACGGGCCTTCGCCCACTGCAGGAGGCCCCAGACGTGGTACGTCGCCTGCGGCAGCAGCCGGCCGACGTTGATCGAGTTGGCGCTGGTGAGCCCGAGGCCGGCCAGGTCCGGGTCGACGAGCGCCTGCTTGGCGAGTCGCTGGCAGGCGTCGAAGTCGCCCCTCACGGCGACGGCCATGACGCCGTCGCGCGGCTGCGTCAGCTGACGCTCCTGCACGGGGCTCACGCGGCCCTCCGGATACAACACGACGACGCGCAGACCGTCGATCCCGGCGAAGCCGTCGGCGACGGCGCCGCCAGTGTCGCCCGAGGTGGCGACCAGCACCGTGGCCGTCTCACCGCGGCGCCGCAGGCTGCGCGCCAGCCAGCGCCCCATCGTGCGGGCCGCCACGTCCTTGAAGGCCAGGGTGGGGCCGTGGTGCAACTCCAGCAACGCCGTGTCGGTGCCGAGTGGGCGCACGGGCACCGGGAAGTCGAGCGCGGCCTGCGCGTCGGCCACCCATTCGTCGGCGTCGCGCGGGTCGAACCAGGGTCGCAGCACGGCGTCGATTACGTCGTCCCAGCGCTCGGCCTCGGCCCACCCTGGCGCCAGCAGCGGGACGCGCGTGGGCACGAACAGGCCGCCGTCGGACGCCAAGCCGCGGCGCAGGGCCTCCTCGAACGTGACGGGGCGGCGCCCGGCGTCGCGGGTGCTGACGAACGTGACCGCGCCGCCCGTCACGCGACCTCGAGGGTCTCGAAGTCGTCGGACGCGGACGCGTCCGCTGGGGCTGGCACGCTTCGCTCGGGCGGCACGGGACCAGGTCGCCCCGAGACTGCCTCGAGTACGTCGGCCACGATGCCGCTGGCGGTGGCGTCGCCGCCGGCCCCCGGGCCAGCGATCACGACCTCGCCGACCGCGTCGCCGCGGAAGAGCAGCGCGTTCTTGCCGGGCCCGGCGAGCACCAGCGGGTGGCCCGCGGGCAGCGCCACGGGACGCACGGCGACGCGCCAGCG
>SLSM01000307.1 GCA_007130445.1 Trueperaceae bacterium
GCGCGAGCCGATGACCGACGCCCTCGCGTACTTTATCAACGATGCCGGCTGGCTCGCCCCGCTCTACTACGTGCTGTCGTTCGTGGTCACGGCGCTGCTGCCGTTCATCCCGACGCCGCTCGTGGGCGCGTTGGGCGGAGCCGCGTTGGGCACGGGTCCCGCCATCATGTACGGCGCCGTCGGGTTGGGCCTCGGCGCCCTGGTGGCCCTCAACCTGTCGCGTCGCCTGGGCCGGCCGATCGCCCTCAAGATCGTCTCGCCCGCCGCCTGGGCCGAGTGGGAGTCGCTGCTCGGCGTGCGCTCCCTGCTCGTGTGGGGCGTGATCTTCTTCGTCCTCAACGTCGACTTCGCGGTCGTCGCGGCGGGCTTGTCGTCGCTGCGCCTGCGCCACCTGTGGATCACGGCGATGATCGCGCGCTTCCCGTGGCTGGTCGCAAGCGCCTGGTTCGGCGAGCTGATCTTCGTCTCCGACACGGTGATGCTGTTGGCGCTCGTGGTGATGCTGGCGATGATGGTCGTGATCGGGAAGCTCCGGCCACGCGTCCAGCACTGGCTGGTGCGGTGGGTCGAGCGCAACGATCCCGCGGTGGCGGCGCGCTCGCGCCGTCGGACGCGCCGCGACGACCGACCAGAAAGCGACTGACACGCGTGCACGCGCAGCGCACGGTGGGCATCGTGAGACGCGTCGGCTGGATCGCGGCCGGCCTCCTCTGAATCGGCGTCCTGGGCTTCGTGGCCATCTTCGCGCGCTGGTTCGCGGTGGCCGGCGTGCAAGGCGGGTTCGACGCCTCCGTTCGGCTCCTGCGCCACGGCACCACGACGATCGACGACTTCCTCCACTACCCTGCCCGGCAGCTCGAGCCCAGCGCAGCGCCCTTCCGCTTCCGGGAGCGTGCGGCGGGTCGTGCGCTGCCCGAGATCGTCGACGTCGTGGCGATCGGACCGAGCCGACTCGCCGACGTGCTCGAATCGAGCGGCACGATCGCGTTCTTGGTCATCGAGGACGATGTGATCGTCGACGAGCGGTACGTGCGGGGCCACACGGCCGAGTCGCCGTCTCAGTATTTCTCCGTGACCAAGTCGATCACCTCGGCGCTCGTCGGCGCGGCCCTCGACGACGGCCTCCTCCGTTCCGTCGATCAGCCGGTCGTGGACCTCGTCCCCGAGTTCGCCGGTGGCGCGCTCGCTGGCGTGACGCTCGCGCACCTGCTCGCCATGACGTCGGGCATCGACTACGGCGAGAACGACAACTCGTTCGGGCTCCACGTGTTCTTCAACTACACCTCGGACACCGAGCGGATGATGCTCGCGTTCCGGATGGACGGAGAGCCGGGGGCCGAGTTCCGCTACGAGTCGGGCGACGTCGGCCTCCTGCCGCTCGTCCTCAGCCGTGCGCTCGCGCCGGAGACGCTCGCGGCGTACGCGCAGCGCCGGCTCTGGACGCCGCTCGGCATGGAGCACGAGGGGATCTGGTCGCTCGATCGGGAGGGGGGCTTGGAGAAGGCGTGGTGTTGCCTGGCCGGCACGGCGCGTGACCTGGCCAAGTTCGGGCGGCTCTTCCTCGCGCGCGGCGCGTGGGACGGCGAGCGCATCCTCTCGGAGGCGTGGATCGAGCGCTCGCTCGAGCGGGGCGGAGTCGACGACGCCGTGTGGCCGGCCGACTTTGCCACGGCAGGGTTCCGGAACTACGCTGCCCTGTGGTGGCTGCTCTCCGAAGACGAGGGCGACGTCTTGGCCCAGGGAAAGGACGGCCAGCTCCTCTACGTGAACCCCACCCGGAACACGATCGTGGTGCGGCTCGGTCGAAGTACCGGCGACCTCCGCACCAGCCAATGGGTGTCGCTGTTCCGAGGCGTGTCGCGCGGGGCGGACTGAACGACGTCCGCTTGGTTCGGTGCACCGTCGTCGCACCCAGCCGAACCGTCGGTTGGGCGAGCGACCCTGTCCTGCGCTGCTGGCCCGCGCCGAGCGTCAGGCGCCCGCGGCGCCCAGCGGCTCGGTCGCAGCGAGCCGCCCCTCGTCGAGCCGTACGTGCCGATCGGCGTCGGCCACGAGCGCCTCGTCGTGCGTGACGATCACCACGGCCGCGCCCCGCGCGCTCGCCGCGTTGCGCAGCACCTGGTAGACGGCGTGCGCGCTGGCGCGATCCAAGCTGCCGGTGGGCTCGTCGGCCAGCACGACGCTGGGGCCCAGCACGAGCGCCCTTGCGACGGCGACGCGTTGGCGCTCGCCGCCCGAGAGCGCGTGGATCGTGGCGCGCGCACGGTCCCCGAGGCCCATCGCGGCCAGGAGGGCGCGCCCCTCCTCGTCCACCCTGCGGCCCACGATCCGTCCGGGGAGCGTCACGTTCTCGATCACGTCGAGTTCGCTCAATAGGTAGTGGTGCTGGAACACCAGGCCGATGTGCGCTGCTCGACGCGCAGCCAGCCCGGGCGCGGCGGGGTCGACGCGGACACCCGCCCAGCGCACCTCGCCACCGTCGACGCCGTCGAGTCCGGCCATGAGGTGGAGCAAGGTGCTCTTCCCCGAACCCGATGGTCCCAAGATCGCCACCACCTCGGCCGGCTCGACGCGTAGGTCCACGCCTCGCAGCACCTCGACGCGACCACGCGGGGACGGGTAGCCCTTGCGTAGGTCGGTGCTTTCGAGGACGGGGTGCATAGGGGTAGTATACGAACCGTGCCTACCCTGTCCCGACCACCGAGCGTGAGGCGCTGACGTGCACGAGAGCGTCGACCCACCCGATCCGATCGCGTTCCTCGCGACCGTGCCGCTCTTCCAGGGCGCGCCGCAGCGCGCGCTCGAAGTGGCTGCGGGCGTGGTGCGGCCGCGCCACTTCGACGAGGGCGCGGTGCTCTTCCGCGAGGGTGACACCGGCGACGCCCTGTACCTGCTCGCCACGGGGTTGGTGAAGCTGTCGAAGGTCGACCTCGGGGGGCACGAGAAGACCCTGGCCCTGCTGCAGCCGCCGGAGTTCTTCGGCGAGATGGCGCTGCTCGGCCAGGCCACCCGCTCCGCGACCGCGCTCGCGCTGTCACCAGTCAGCGCGTTCATGCTGTTCCGCGACGACTTCCAGCGCCTGTTGACCACCTACCCCACCGTGAACCTCAACCTCACGACCACCCTCGCGAACCGGCTGCGCGGCATGGACGACGAGGCGCAGGTACTGTCGTACAAGGACGCGCCGGGGCGCGTGGCGTACGTGCTGTTGAGGCTCTACCGCTCCGGCGTGGTGTCGCTCGAAGCCAACGGCGCGCTGGTGCGCTTGACCCACCAGGACCTCGCGAACCTGGCGGGCACGTCGCGTGAGACCGTGACGCGGGCCCTGAAGGCACTGGAGGAGGAGGGCGTGATCGTGACGCGCCCGAAGGAGGTCAGGATCGTCGACCCTGAAGGCCTGGAGGAGGTCCTCCACGGGATCCGCTGACGGCGCCGCCGCGCTCGCGCCACGCCCGGTGCCGGGCCCGCGCGGCCTGGAGCACGCGCGCGTGATGAACCTGGCGGCGGGCGACACGCGCGCCGCCATCGACGTGTTGCGCGCACGCCACGGTGACGCCTTCGTGTTCGGGTTCGGCGCCATCCGCTTCCATTGGCTCATCGGGGCGGAGGCCAACCGCTTCGTCCTCCAGGAGCGCGCCAGCGCGTTCCGCAACCGCGCGGCGTACCGCTTCCTGGAACCGATCGGCGGTCCCACGGCGTTGATCGTGTCGGACGAACCCGAGCATCTCCGACGCCGCCGGCGGGTGCAGCCGGCGTTCCACCGCCAGCGCGTGGACACGTGGACGGAGCGCGCCGTGGGCGCGTTCGAGGCGTGGAGCGACACGGTGATCGGGCGCGGCACGGTGGCGCTGCAGAGCGCACTTCGCGGGGTCGTCCTCGACCTGGTGATCGACGTCTTGCTGGGCTCCGGCACGCGCGCACGGCACCCCGGCCTCCATCGCGACCTGGCGGCGATGATGTCGTTCGCGAACCAGCCGTTCCTGGCACAGCTCTTCCGCGTCCCGCTGCCCGGCACGCCGTGGTGGCACTTCCTGGCTGCTCGCAGACGCGTCGACGCGGTGTTGTACGCGGAGATCGCGCGGCGCCGCGAATACGGCGCGGACGACGACAGCGTGGTGTCGCTCCTCCTGCGCTCCGAAGGCGATGGTGCCGCGCTAGCCGATGAAGAGCTGCGCGATCAGGCCGTGAGCCTGGTGTCGGCGGGGTTCGACACCACGACCGCGGCACTGACCTGGTGCGCCTGGCTGCTGTGCGACGAGGCGTTGCGCACCCGCGTGGCCGACGACGTCGCCACGCTCGAAGCGGCCGCCGCGGCCGCGCACCCGACGATCGACGCGCTCTGGAGCGAGGCCTTGCGCCTCTACCCGCCCGCGCCCGCGATCTTGCGCGTGACCGCGGAAGAGGTGACGTGGCGCGACATGCGCCTGCCGGCCGGGGCGCTGGTGGGTTTGTCGACCTTCCATACCCATCGTGACGAGGCGTCGTGGCGCGACCCGACGTCGGTGCGGCTCGAGCGCTGGCAGGGCGGCGATGGACCGTGGGGCGCTCCGCGCGATCCGTTCGCGTACCTGCCGTTCGGGCACGGTGCCCGCTACTGCATCGGCGCCGGACTGGCGCGTACGCTCGCCGGCGCGTGGCTGAGCGTGATGCTGCGCCGGGCTCGCTGGCACGCCCTCGACCCGGCCGCCGTGAAACCGGTCGGCACCACGTTGTCGCCGCCCCGGGGGCTGCCGCTGCGGTTCGAGCCGTATCGAGGTGCGGGGGCCGCCTAGGCCGGGACCCGGGCGGGCAGCGGTGTGATCACACCGTCGTCGAGGTCGAACGGCACGATCTCGGCGTGCTCGATCGCACGTGGGCTGCCCAGCAACGACTGGATGACCACCGCATGGGTGACCACGATCAACGGCTCGAAGCCGCGGTACCGGCCGAGCACCCGCAGCACCCGCTCGCGCACCTCGTCGATCGACTCCCAGGGCGCGTCGGCGCTCACCTGCCCAGGCCGCAGCTCGCCGCTGGCGCGCTCGAGCAAGGCGCCGTCGATCTCGCCCAGCGGGTCCTTCTGCGGCAGCCACTCGTGCAGGTCGTACTCCACGTAGAGCGGCTTGTTCAGCGTCCGCGACAGCAGCGCCGCCGACTCGAGCGCGCGGGCGTACGAGCTGCAGACGATGGCGCTGGCGTCCTGCAGGCGGTAGTCGCGCGCGATGGTGTCGATCTGCAGGCGACCGATCGGGCTCAGCGGAGCGAATGACGTCGCCCACCCGCGAACCCCGCGCGCGGTGACGACGTCGTAGTCGGTCTCGCCATGCCGAACGAAGTACACCCTCACGCTGCCGCCTCATGGGACGCACACTGTTCGACGCTCCGTCGGTGCTCCCACGACCACGCTATCAGCAGCCCCGGCGGGGGGCTGTCGGACGTTTCACTCGCCCTCCACGCTTGAGAGCCGCGCAGCGGGCCCGCTAGAATGAATCGTGCCACACGACCTTCTCGTCCCTGCGCGCAGAGCGGTCCGATGCTGAACCTCTACCGACGCGCGGTGCTCGGCGTCGCCGGCTTCGCGCCCATCGCCGGCACCGCCAAGCGCTACGGCGCGCGCCTCGGGGCGCGCCGTTTTGTCGCCGGGGACGACGCCGCGAGCGCGCTCGACGCCCTTTCGGCGCTGCGATCGAGCGGCCGCGAGGTGATCGTCGACGTGTTGGGCGAGTACGTCGCCACGGCGGACGCGGCGCGTGCGATGGCGGCCGAGGTGGCCTTCACGATCGAGACGCTGACCCGTGCCGGGATCGCGCCGGTGGTGAGCGTGAAGCCGACCCAGGTCGGCCTGGCGCTCGATCGCGACCTCGCCGCCGAACACGTGTTGCACCTGGCCCTCGACGCCGAGGCCGCCGGCGGCAGCCTCGCGCTCGACATGGAGGACGTCCGCTACGTCGACGGCACCCTCGAGCTGCTGACGCGCACGTGGGCGGGCGGCGCCGCGCACACGTCGGGCGTGCTGCAGGCCTACCTCCACCGCACGCCGGGCGACCTGGAGGTGCTCATCGCGGCGGCGCCCGATCCCGCCTCGCTCCAGGTGCGGATCGTGAAGGGCGCCTATGCCGAGCGACCGGACCTGGTGCACGGCGACATGCGCGCCATCCGCCGCGCGTTCGTCGCACTCTGCGAACGGGCCTGGCGCGCCGGTGCGCAGGTGAACGTCGCGACGCACGACGAGCGGCTCATCCTCGAGGCCGCGGCGTTCGCTAGGGGCGCCGCCCTGCCCCCCGGGAGGCTGGAGTTCCAGCTGCTCTACGGCGTGAAGCCCAACCTGCAGCTCGCACTGGCCGAGGCCGGCCACGCCGTTCGCATCTACGTCCCCATCGGCCGCGATTGGTACGGTTACTTCAGTCGCCGCCTCGCCGAGCGCCCCGCCAACCTGGCGGTCGTGCTGCGCGGCCTGGTGGGCTGACCCGCGTCTCGTCCCCGTCAGGAGGGCTCCGCATGGCGTTCGAACCGTACCGCAACGAACCGTTCACGGACTTCGCAGACCCCGCTGCGCTCGGTGCGTATCGCGCCGCCCTCGAGGGCGTGCAGCCGCGCCTCGGCCGCGAGTGGCCGCTCGTCATCGGTGGTGAGCTCGTCACGACCGGCCGGACCTTCGACTCCCTCGACCCGTGCGACCCGAGCGTCGTGGTCGGGCGCGCCGCGATGGCGGGCAGCGCCGAACTGGATCGCGCCTTCGACGCAGCCGAGGCGGCGTACCGCAGGTGGTCGACCTGGCCCGCCGAAGCGCGCGGCCGGGCGCTGGTACGGCTCGCGGCCGTGATGCGCCGGCGCAAGCTCGAGCTGTGCGCCTGGGAGACCTTCGAGGCCGGCAAGAACTTCCGCGAGGCCGACGCCGACGTCGCCGAGGCGATCGACTTCGTGGAGTACTACGCCCGCGAGGCGCTCGCCATCGACGCGCCGCTGCGCACGCACCACTGGCCGGGCGAGGAGAACCTGACGCGCCTCCAGCCGATGGGCGTCGGTGTGGTGATCCCGCCCTGGAACTTCCTGCTCGCCATCCTGGTCGGCACCGTCGCAGCGCCGGTGGCCGTCGGCAACACCGTGATCGTCAAGCCTAGCCCTGCGACGCCGGTGATCGCGGGCGTGTTCATGGAGCTCGTCGAGGAGGCCGGCATACCGGCGGGCGTGATCAACCTCGTCACCGGCGCCGACGCCGAGATCGGCGACGCCCTGGTCGACGATCCGCGCACGCGCTTCGTGAACTTCACGGGGTCGGTCGCCACGGGGCTGCGGATCCACGAGCGCGCGGCGAAGGTCCACCCGGGTCAGCGCTTCGTGAAGCGCACGATGCTGGAGATGGGCGGCAAGGACGCCCTGATCGTCGACGAGACCGCCGATCTCGAGCTCGCTGCCGACGCCGCCGTCGCCAGCGCCTTCGGCTTCAACGGGCAGAAGTGCTCGGCGCTCTCGCGGCTCATCGTCGTCGACGCCGTCGCCGACACCCTGATGCCGATGATCAAGGAGCGCGCCGAGCGCCTCACGATCGGCGCCGCCACGGCCAACGCCGACGTGACCGCCGTGATCACCGAACGCCAGTTCGACAAGATCCTCGGCTACCTCGCCGAGGCGCCCGAGCAGGGAACGGTCGTCCTGGGCGGCGGCCGCGCCGACGGAGCCGGCGACGGCTACTTCATCGCCCCGACGATCGTCGACCGGGTCGACCCCGCGGCGCGCATCGCGCGCGAGGAGATCTTCGGACCGGTGCTGGCGGTGCTCCGGGCGAGAGACTTCGACCACGCCATCGAACTCTTCAACGACAGCGACTTCGGGCTCACTGGAGGCATCATCAGCGCGTCGCGCGAACGCATCGAGCGCGCACGGAGCGAGTGCGAGGTCGGCAACTTCTACGTGAACCGCAAGATCACCGGCGCGCTCGTCGGCGTGCAGCCGTTCGGCGGCTTCAAGCGCTCCGGGACCAACAGCAAGGCGGGCGGCCCCGACTACCTCCGCCTCTTCGTCGAGGCGAAGACGGTGACCGAACGGTTCTGAGACCGGCCCCGGCGGCCCCGTCGGGGACGTTCCACCGTGGCCGCGGCATGTGCGGATGCGGCACAATGGCGTTGGGTACGCTCGACGCCGCCGCCGCCGCACGAACGGCCGGCGCGCTCGGGCGACCGAAGGGAGAGACGATGGCGACGACGGTGCTGCTACCCATGGACGGCTCGCCCTTCAGCCGACAGGCGTTCCGGGCGGTCGGACGGTTGTTCGACTCGGAGCGGACGAGCTTGACGCTGCTGTACGTCGCGGAAGCTCCCGAAGGGGTCCGCGAACGCACCTGGGCTCCGCTGGTGAGCGAGGCGTGGCCGGGTTTGAAGCCTGGCGGCGTGCGTGACACCGACGACCGCGAGCACCCGATCTACGAGTCGCAGGTGTGGGAGTCGACCAAGGCCCAGCTGATCGAGGCGTTCGACGACGACGTGCGCGCGCTCGCCGACGCCGGGTTCGCGGTGCGCATGGTGATCCGCTTCGGCGACCCGGCGCAGGAGATCGCCGACCTGATCGAGGAGGACGACATCGACGCCGTGGTGATGGCGACGCACGGCCGCAGCGGCCTCAGCCGCGCCATCATGGGCTCGGTCGCCGAGCGCGTGCTGCGCATGGTGCA
>SLSM01000080.1 GCA_007130445.1 Trueperaceae bacterium
AGGCCGAGGTGCACGAGCGCGGCCACGTCGACGGGGTGCGGCACGTGCACGGCCACCACGCCGCACTCCTCGCCGGGCTTGTCGAGCGCCTTGGGGTCGTCGTCGAGCACGAGCCAGCGGTCGTCGAGCGGCGGGTGCTTCATACGGCCAGCGCCTCCGCGATGGTGCCCTCGAAGGCGCTGCGGAGCGCCTCGAGGTCGAGATCGAGGCCCCCGCCCGGCGCGCCGTCGTGACGGATGCTCAGGCGCCCGCCGCCGACGACGCCCAACCGGTGCGCCGCCAGGTCCATCGCTGCGGCGGCCGCGGTCACGTCGCCGACTCGGTGCTCGGGCAAGGCCACCAGGGCGAGGGTCGCCGCCTCACCGAAGAGCGCCGCGTCCCAGCGGGGCGCGAAGGCGGCCGGCACGTCGATGCGCGCGCCGCGGTCGCCCAGGAGCGCCATCTCAGCGACGGCGACGGCCAGGCCGCCGTCACCGACGTCGTGGGCGGTGTCGACGTGGCCGTCTTGCACCATCCCCGCCAGGCAGCGCACCAGCCGATCCGCCGCGGCGAGGTCGAGTTCGGGCGGCGCGCCGGCCTCGATGCCGTGGACGCACCAGAGGTAGGTGCTGGCACCGATGCTCGGCGCCCCTGCCCCGATCAACACGACGACGTCGCCGTCGCGGCGAAAGCCGGCCACGGCCCGCCGCTCGACGTCCGGCAGCACGCCGACCATGCCCACGGTGGGGGTCGGATGGATGGCGAGCTGCCCCGCCTCGGTGCGGTACTGGTTGTAGAGGCTGACGTTGCCGCCGGTGACCGGGGTGGAGAGCGCCAGGCAGGCCTCGCGCAACCCCTCGACGGCCTCCTGCAGTTGGTAATAGGTCTCGGCCACCGTGGGGTTGCCGAAGTTCAGGTTGTCGGTGACGCCGAGTGGCGTGGCGCCCACGGCAGCCAGGTTCCTGGCCGCCTCGACGACCGCCAGCGCGGCTCCGCGGCGCGGCGCGAGGTAGACGTAGCGGTGGTTGCAGTCGACCGTGGCGGCCACGCCGCGGCGACTCCCCTTGATGCGCATCACGGCCGCGTCCGCCGCGCCGGGCAACACGACGCCGTTGGTCATGACCTGGTGATCGTACTGCCGGTACACGGCTTGCTTCGACGCGACGTTCGGATCGGCGAGCAGCTCGAGGAGCACCGCGCCGGCGTCGTCAGGGAGCGCCAGTCCCGTCAGGTCGCGCTCGCGAGCGGCGCGTACCGTCGCTGCCTCACGCCCTTCGCGGACGTAGGTGGGCGCCTCGTTCAGTGGTGCCACCGGCATGTCGCCGACCAGTCGGTCGCCCTCCCACAGCCGGAAGCGGTCGTGCGCAGCGACGCGGCCGACGACGAGCGCCTCGAGCTCCCAGCGGCGCAGCAAGGTGAGCAGCGCCTCGACCTGATCCGGCCGCGCCGTCAGGACCATCCGCTCCTGCGACTCCGACAGCATGACCTCGAGCGCGCTCATGCCGATCTCGCGCCTGGGCACGAGATCGACGCGCAGGTCGACGCCACGGCCGGCACGATGCGCCATCTCGGCCACGCTCGACGTGAGCCCGGCCGCGCCCATGTCCTGCACCCCGACCACCAGGTCGGCGTCGATGGCTTCGAGGCAGGCCTCGAGCAGCAGCTTCTCGAGGAACGGGTCGCCCACCTGCACGGCGGGTCGATCGGCGTCGCTGGCGTCGGTCAGGTCGGCCGAGGCGAAGACCGCACCACCCAAGCCGTCGCGGCCGGTGCGCGACCCGACGTACACCAGCAGGTTGCCGGCCTCCCCCACCGTTCCGGATTGCAGCTGCTCGTGCCGCAGCAGTCCGAGGGCCATGACGTTCACCAACGGGTTCTGCTCGAAGCACGGGTGGAAGCCGATCTCGCCGCCGACCGTCGGCACGCCGATCGCGTTGCCATACCCGGCGATGCCGCGCACCACGCCGTCGAGCAGGTAGCGTGTGCGCGCCGTGGTGACGTCGCCGAAGCGCAACGCGTCGAGCACCGCGAACGGCCGCGCGCCCATCGCGAAGATGTCGCGGAGGATGCCGCCCACGCCGGTGGCCGCACCCTGGAAGGGTTCGACCGCGCTCGGGTGGTTGTGGCTCTCCATCTTGAAGGCCACGCCCCAGCCGTCGCCCAGGTCGACGACGCCGGCGTTCTCGCCCGGACCCTGGAGCACCTGGGGGCCCTCGGTCGGGAGCCGCCGCAGCAACGGTCGCGAGTTCTTGTAACCGCAGTGCTCGCTCCACAGCGCGCCGAACATCGCCGCCTCGACCGCCACGGGGTCGCGCCCGAGGTGCGTGAGCATCAGCGCGAACTCGTCGGCGCTCAGCCCGAACGTGGCCGCATGGTCCGCATGCGCGACCACACCGTCGGGGGTCGTCGGCACGCGCTCGGGGATCGCCACCGCCGCGTGTCCGTGGCCGAGCCGGAGGGTTTCGGGGGTACTCACGCCCGCACCGCCGTGTCGATCAGCGCTTCCAGGAGGCCCCGGCCGTCGATGCCGCCGAGCAACGGTTCGACGGCGCGTTCCGGGTGCGGCATCATGCCGAGGACCGTACCGCGTTCGTCGACGATGCCGGCGATGGCGTGCAGCGAGCCGTTCGGGTTGGCGGCGGGGTCGACCGCGCCGTCGTGGCGTACGTAGCGCAGCGCGACGCGCCCCTCGCCCTCGAGCCGCTCGAGCGTGGCCTCGTCGGCGACGTAGCGGCCCTCGTGATGGGCGATCGGGAGCCTCAGGACGGCGTGCGCACGGTAGCCGCGGGTGTACGCGCTGGAGTGCTCGACGCGCACGAAGACGTCGCGACACTCGAAGCGCAGCCCGTCGTTCTGCGCCAGCGCCCCGGGCAGCAACCCGGCCTCCGTGAGGATCTGGAAACCGTTGCAGATCCCGAGGACGGGGCCGCCGCGCCGCGCGAACGCGCGCACCGCCTCCATCACCGGGCTGTGCGCGGCGAGCGCACCCGAGCGGAGGTAGTCGCCGTAGCTGAACCCGCCCGGCACCACGACGGCAGCGGCGTCGCCGAGGTCGCGTTCGGTGTGCCACACGAGGCGGGCGTCGGCCCCCAGGACCTCGTCCAGGGCGTGGCGGGTGTCGTCGTCACAGTTGGAGCCCGGGAACCGGAGCACCGCGATCGATGGCATGTGGGGGTCCTTCACGAATGGGTGATCGCGGCGACACGAGCGTTGGACACGCGGGCCGCGTGCGCTGAGCCCGCTGCGTGAGGCGACGGGCCGGACCCGCGTAATCTATCACGCTCCGCCGCCGCGCCCGCGTCCGCTGGACCTCACGCGCACCGCTCACGCCCCACACACCCGAGCGCGCGTTCTGGTATGCTACGCGGTCGGCCGCCTCGTGGCGGCACGCGCCCACGCCGAGGTGGCGGAACGGTAGACGCAGTCGACTCAAAATCGACCGGGGCAACCCGTGCGGGTTCGAATCCCGCTCTCGGCACCATCTCACGGCACACCCCGCGCCGATCGCGCGCGCTCGAGGAGTCTCATCATGTTCTGGATCGTCCTCGTCTTGTTCATCCTGCTCTCCGCCCTCCTGGTGTTCGTCATCTTGCTGCAGGAACCGAAACAGTCGGGCCTCGGCGAAGGTCTGGGCGGTGCGGGCGGCGGTTTCGACTTCGGCTCGCGCGGCGGGGTCGCCGGTGGGCTGCAGCGGCTCACGATCTACATGGGCGTGACGTGGGGCGTGCTCGCCCTGCTGCTGCAGATCATCTCGCGCTGAGCGCGC
Organism: Trueperaceae bacterium; assembly: GCA_007130445.1. GTDB lineage: Bacteria > Deinococcota > Deinococci > Deinococcales > Trueperaceae > CSSed10-48. The sequence goes on from SLSM01000080.1 coordinate 3,746, forward strand.
CTGGCACGGGCAGGAATGGGTGTGGCCCGAGGCCGTCGACAACGACGAGCCCTGTGCGCGGCGCTGGCCTCTTCCGCAGGCAACGCGTTCGCGTGAACTTCGCGTGAAGACGTGCGCGGTTGTTCGCTTGCGCGACTCGCGTGGTGCGCGGTACCTTGAGAGTGTGTCGCACCATCCGAATCCTTCGACGTCGCACGCCGTGCACGTGGGGCTTCGGCGACATGACCGGGCAACCGGCATGGCCGGCGGGCGGGACGAGATCGCGCATCGCGACTCGTGCGTCCGATCCGGCACCACCCCTGGAGGTACCATGAGACGACTCTTCCTGAGCCTCGCGTTCGCGGCCCTAGCCACGTTCGCCGTGGCCAACCCCTTCGTATGGCCGGCTGCCTGGACCGTCACCCCTCCGGGTGAGGCCCAGTTCGGCGGCACCATCTCCTTGGGGACGCTGAGCGACCCGCGCACCTTCCAGCCCGTGCTGCAGTCGGAGACCAACGAGGTCACGGACCAGATGCAGTACGCCACGCTCCTGACCCAGGGCCCGGACTCCGACGTATGGATCCCCTACGCCGCTGAAAGCTTCACGGTCAGCGACGACGGGCTGATCATCGACGTCGTGATCCGCGAGGACCTGCGCTGGTCCAACGGTGAACCGATCACCGTCCAGGACTACTTCGCCAGCTACATCCTGCAGACCGACGCGGAGACCGGCTCCAACAAGTACGACAGCTGGTTCCTGAACGACGTGCAGATCACGCTCGAGATCACCGGCGAGCGCTCGATGCGCTTCACCTTCCCGAGCACCGACCGTCTCGCCTTCAGCACGCTGGCGCACTTCCCCGTGCCCGACAGCGTCCTGGGCGAGGCCTACCGCACCGGCGGCGCCGACGCCGTCAACGCGCTGTGGGGCACCGAGACCGATCCCAGCGAACTGTGGTTCAACGGACCCTTCATGCTCACCGGCTTCCAGCCCGGCGAGCGCCTGATCTGGGTCCGCAACCCCTACTTCGGTGCTTGGAACGTCGACGAGGCCGGCACCGAGCTGCCCTTCCTCGACGGGATGATCCACCGTATCGCCGACGGCGACGCGCAGTTGAACCTGTTCCTGGCCGGCGAGCTCGATCTCTTCGGCCCGCGCAACCTCGACGACATCGGCGTGATCTCGGTCGCGATCCAGAACGGCGACATCGACGCCGAGGTGATCGAGGGCATCGGCGCCGCTGGCTCCAGCCAGTTCATCGTGTTCAACTGGAACCTCGAGAGCGACCCGTTCCTGCAGAACGTGTTCCGGAACGTCAACTTCCGTCAGGCGATGTGGCACCTGGTCGACCGCGAGGCGATCATCGAGCTGGTCTACAGCGGCGCCGCCTTCCCGATGCACTCGAACGTCTACCTGAACAGCCCGTTCTGGGTGAACGAAGACGTCACCACGTACGACTACGACCCCGAGCGCGCGCTCGAACTGCTCGCGCGCGCAGGCTTCAGCCAGCGCGACGGCCAGGGCTACCTCGTGAACGCCGAGGGCCGCCGCATCAGCTTCACGCTCGCGACGAACGCCGGCAACGCCCAACGCGAGCAGATCACGCAGATCTTCGCGGACGACGCGCAGGCGATCGGCGTCGACGTCACGGCGACGGCGCTCGACTTCTCGCTGCTCGTCGATCAGCTGCTGTCGAGCGGCGACGACCGCCCCTTCCAGGCCATCCTGATCGGCCTCACCGGTGGCGGGCGCGACTGGCCGTTCGGCGACTCCGTGCTCACATGTGGCGGCTTCCTGCACATGTTCAACACCTCCGGCCAGTGTCTGACCGCGACCGAGACCCTTATCGAGCAGCTCGTCAAGCAGGGCCGGCAGACGCTCGACACCGACGCCGCCCGCCAGATCGGCTTCGAGATCCAGGAGCTCGAGGCGCAGATGGCCCCGATCCTGTACACCGTCAGCCCGCAGGTGCACACGGCCTTCGCGATGCGCGTCGCCGGCGAGCACCCGCGCGAGATCATGGGCGGCGCGCCGATCGGCGTGCGTCAGCTCCCGCTCACGCACATCCGCTGACCATCGGTCACGAGTCGCGCCGCTCCGGCGCGTCGCACGCAGCGAACGGGGGTGGTCCGCATCGCGCGGACCACCCCCGCGCTCGTGACACTCACCAGAAGCGTGTGCTCGACCCTGGCGTCGGGCGGCCGAACACGCTACGGTAGGAACGTATCTTGTCGATACACACTCTCTTCGACCCGGGAGGTCGGGCTTGCTCCCCTACGTGATCCGTCGGTTCTTCCACCTGATCCCGACGTTCCTCGGGGCCACGTTGTTGGCCTTCCTGATCTCGCAGCTCGTGCCCGGCGACTTCGTGACCCAGCGCGCGCTCGAGCCGAACGTCAGGCAAGAGACCATCGATCGTATGCGCGCCCAGTTCGGTCTCGACCAGCCGGTGCTCGTGCAGTACGTGCGCTGGATGGGGAGTCTCGTCCAGGGCGATCTCGGCATGTCGTTCTCGAGCAACCAACCCGTGATGAACGTCATCCGGCGGCCGATCCAGAACTCGCTCTACCTGGTCGTGTTCGCCACCGTGCTGCTGTGGCTGATGGCGATCCCCTTGGGGGTGTTCAGTGCCGTCCGGCAGTACACCATGGGGGACCAAGTGGTCTCTGCCGTGAGCTACTTCGGCCTGGCGATCCCGAACTTCTTCTTCGCGCAGGTCCTGGTGCTCGGTCTCTTCCTCTTCCGAGGGTTCACGCGTGAGACGTTCGGATACACGAGCCTCGTGTTCCCCGTCGCCGGCATGACCAGCAACGGCTGGGAGAACTTCACGCCGTGGCATCAGTTCTGGGACATCATGTGGCACATGGTCATCCCCGGCCTCGTGGTCGCGACCGGCAGCATCGCCGGCTTCACGCGCGTCCTGCGCGGCCAGATGATCGAGTACCTCGGCAGCGATTTCATCCGCACGGCGAGGGCGAAGGGCCTCGGCAACCGCTCGATCACGTACAAGCACGCCCTGCGCCCCGCCATCATCCCGTTCATCGCCGGGATCGGCGCGCTGCTGCCATCGCTGATCGGCGGTGCCGGGTTGGTGGAGATCGTCATGGCCTGGCCTGGCATCACGCCGCGCCTGCTCGACGCCATCACGCGCCAAGACATCTACGTGGTACTCGGGTTCCTGGTGATCTCATCGCTCCTGCTCATGATCGGCAACCTGATCTCCGACCTCCTCTTGGCCGTGGCCGATCCACGGATCCGGTACGGGTGAGGAGGACACCATGACCGTTCCGAACCCCTCGCAGAGCCAGATGCCCAAGGGCAAGAATGTCGCCAAGGTGGCCGTCGGCGGGAAGACCCAAGGGCGCATCGTCTGGGAGCAGTTCCGCAAGCACCACATAGCGCTCGTCGGCCTCGTCGTGCTCACACTGATGTACATCGCCGCCGCGTTCGCCGGGTTCCTCGCGCCGTACGGCATGAACGAGTACCGACGGACGCCCGTATCGGCCTTCATGCCCCCGACCCCGATCCACTGGACCGATCCCGAGACGGGCCGGCTCACCCGGCCGTTCGTGTACGAGTTCGTCTCCGAGCGCGACCCGGTCACGCGCCAGCGCGTCTATGTCGAGCACACCGACGGGACGCAGTACCCGATCCAGTTCTTCGTCCGTCGCCCGAGTCAGACGTACCGCATCCTCGGCATCTGGCAGAGCGACCTGCGGTTGTTCGGCGTCGACGATCCCGCGCGCGTGTTCCTGTGGGGCACCAACTCGCTCGGCAAGGACCTCTTCACGCGGGTGCTCTACGGCGGCCAGGTGTCGCTCACCATCGGCGTGTTGGCCGTGTGGGTGTCGCTGTCCCTGGGGCTCACGTTCGGCGTGATCGCCGGCTTCTACGGCGGCCTGGTCGACGACTTCTTCATGCGCTTGATCGAGGTGATCGACGCGATCCCGGGCCTGTTCCTGCTGATCGTGCTGGCGACCCTCCTCAAGGACCCGCGAAATCCGCTGGCGCAGTTGTTCGGGCTACAGATGACGTCGGCCCAGACGTTCCTGATGGTGGTCCTCGTCCTCGGCTTGGTGGGCTGGGGCGGCCTGGCGCGAACGATTCGCAGCCTGGTGCTCAGCCTGCGCGAGATGGACTATGCCCAGGCGGCCAAGGCGCTGGGCGCGAGCGAGACCCGGATCATGTTCCGCCATCTGCTGCCGGCCACCGCGAGCTACGTCATGGTCATCCTCACGCTGGCGATCCCGGGGTTCATCCTCGCGGAGGTGGGCCTGTCGTTCCTCGGCCTGGGGCCTTCCGAGCTCGACTCTGCCAGCTGGGGTCTGTTGCTGCGTGACGCCACGGCGCGCGGCGTGAGCATCCAGTTCGTACCGTGGTTGTTGATCCCGGGCATACCGATCTTCCTCGCCGTGCTGTGCTGGAACCTGGTGGGCGACGGTCTGCGCGACGCGTTCGACCCGAAGAAGCGCCGTTGATGGCCCCCGCCCATGGCCACCCGTTCGCAGCGGCGTGCCCCCGTGTGTCCTTGGGCACGCAGGAGTGCTTGCGTACGCTTCCAGCGAATCGGGTACACTCTCGTGTCATGAGAGGTCACCCCTGATGCCCAGTCCCGATCGCCTGTTGGACGTCTCCGACCTGAAGACCTACTTCGATACCGATGAAGGTACGGTCAAGGCCGTCGACGGTGTCAGCTTCCACCTGGACAAGGGCGAGACGCTCGCCGTCGTCGGCGAGTCCGGGTCGGGCAAGTCGGTCACCAGCCTGTCGGTGATGC
>SLSM01000021.1 GCA_007130445.1 Trueperaceae bacterium
CGCCCACGTCCACAACTTCTGGTGGGAAGGCCGCACCTCTGGTGAGGCCTTCCTCGACGCCCTGCAGAGCACCGCCGAGGAGGTGGGGATCGTCAAGATCGCCCTCCTCGGCACCCCCGGCGCGATGGGGCACGACGCGCTCTCCAGAGCGCTCGAACGCGCCCCCGACCTGTTCGTGGGCATGGGCTGGCTGCGTCTGGACGAGGATCCGCCGAGCCTGATCGACGAGTTCGCCGAGCGCGGCTTCCACGGCATCAAGACCCTCGGACCGCGCCGCAACTACGACGACGAGGCCTACTACCGCCACTTCGAGAAGGCGCAGGCCCGCGGCATGCGCATCCTCTTCCACACCGGCATCCTCGGCGGCCCGAACGACTACCTGATGGGCGCCGCCGAGGACGCTTGGAAGGCGCCGCCGACGGGCGACGACGAGGAGCGGCTGGTGACGCGCCTCGGTCGCGAAGCGCGCGGGCGCGGATACGGCTTCAGCTCGGCGCGGATGCAGCCGATCTACCTCGACACCATCGCCTTCCACTTCCCCGAGCTCTTCATCATCGGCGCCCACCTCGGCTGGCCCGACTACCGCACCGCCTGCGCCCTCGCGCGCTGGCGCCCGAGGCTGTTCTTCGACGTCTCCGGAGGCGAGGTGGTGCGCAACCACATCATCCAAGGCGGCTACGTGATGAACGAGATCCGGCCCGAGAAGCTCGTCTACGGCTCGGACTCCGATCACCGCCGCATGAAGGCCGACGTCGAGGCCTGGCGCAGCGCGTTCACCGAGATGGGGCTCAGCGCCGAGCAGCAGGAGTTGATCTTCTACCGCAACGCCGCGCGCATCTTCGGCATCGAGGATTGAGAGGTGAGGTCGTGGCCGTCGACGTGAACCGCAGCAGCGCGCGCTCGAGACCGAGCGATCGGCACAAGGCGTCGCGTCGACGGACCACGTTGACGGCCTACGGCTTCCTCCTCCCGAACCTCGTCGGCTTCCTCGCCTTCACCTTCCTGCCGGTCCTGGCCGCCCTGCTCATCAGCTTCACCAGCTGGGACCTCCTCCGCCCGGCCCAGTGGGTGGGCCTGGCGAACTACGAGCGCCTGATCGGCGACACCACCTTCCACCGCGTCCTGCGCAACACCTTCGTGTACGTCCTCGGGACCGTCCCGGTGCAGATGGCGCTGGCGTTGCTCGTCGCCATGGCACTCAACCAACGTATCCCCGGCCGTCTCTTCTTCCGTGCCGCCTATTTCATGCCCGTGGTCGCCTCGACCGTCGCCGTCGCGCTCGTGTGGCGCTGGATCTTCCACGCCGACTTCGGCCTCCTCAACAGCGCGCTCTACATGATCGGCGTGAACGACCCGCCCAACTGGCTCCAGAGCACGCGCTGGGCGCTGCCGGCCATCATCATCATGAGCATCTGGCAGCAGGTCGGCTTCTCCATGGTGCTCTTCCTGGCGGGGCTCCAGGCCGTCCCCGCGCACCTCTACGAGGCCGCCAAGATCGACGGCGCCAACGGCTGGCACCGCTTCGTGCACATCACCATCCCGATGCTCTCGTCGACCACCTTCTTCGTGCTCGTGATCAGCATCATCAACTCGTTCCAGGTGTTCGACCAGGCGTTCATCATGACCGAGGGCGGCCCCGCCAACGCGACGAACACGTTGGTGTTCAACATCTACCGCTACGCCTTCCAGTTCTTCCAGATGGGCTACGCCACCGCCATGGCGTGGGTGCTGTTCGCCATCATCTTCGTCGTCACCGTCGTCCAGTTCCGCTACCAGCGCCAGTGGGTGCACTATGACTGAGTCCCCGCAGCGACGGCGGCGCGCCCCGCGCCAGGTCTTCGGCTACACGCTCGGAACCTGGGTGCTGGTGCTCTTCCTGGTCCCGACGGCGATCCTGATGCTGATGCCGTTCGTGTGGATGGTCTCGACCTCGCTCAAGAGCGCCGGCGCCGTCTTCGAGTACCCGCCGACGTTCATCCCCAACCCCGTCCGTTGGGACAACTACACGCGTCTGTTCGAGGTCCTGCCGTTCGCCCGCTTCTTCCTCAACAGCCTGATCGTCGCCGGTTCCGTCACGATCCTCGGCGTGGCGACCAGCGCGATGGCCGCCTACGCCTTCGCGCGCCTGCGCTTCCCCGGCCGCGAGGCGCTCTTCCTCGGGTACCTCGGAACGCTGATGATCCCGGCCCAGGTGGTCATCATCCCCAACTTCATCCTGCTGCGCACGCTCGGCTGGATCGACACGTACCAGGCGCTCATCCTGCCCGCCGCCTTCAGCGCCTTCGGCACGTTCTTGTTGCGCCAGTACTTCCTCACCATCCCCGGCGAGCTCGAAGACGCCGCGGTGGTCGACGGCGCCAGCCACTGGCAGATCTTCACGCGCGTGATCCTGCCGCTCTCGGGACCCGCCCTCTCGGCGCTGGCGATCTTCACGTTCTTGTTCAACTGGAACTCGTTCCTCTACCCGCTCGTCGTCACGAACTCGACCAGCATGAGCACGCTCACCGTCGGCCTCAACACCTTGCAGGGGCAGTACAACACCGCCTGGACGCTGCTGATGGCGGGCAGCGTGTTGGCCCTGCTGCCGGTGTTGACCGTCTTCCTCCTGGCGCAGCGCTACTTCATCAAGGGCATCACCCTCACGGGCATCGGAGGCCGCTGATGGGCATCTTCGAGGTCGGGCGCGAACGCGCCCTCGAGGTCCTGCACCGCTGCGTGGCGCCGCTGGGCTTCAAGGCGAGCGCCTTCGAGGGCGGCTACCCGCAGGTGTGGGCGCGCGACGCGGGCATCACGGCACTGGGCGCCCTGACGACCGGCGACCCGGAGCTGATCGCCTGCACCAAGGCGTCGCTCGAGACGCTCGGGGCAGCCCAGACCGAGCTCGGCATGATCCACCTCAACGTCGACACCCGCACGGGCGACGTGACCACCGAGAACGCCGGCGCGGTCGACGCGAACCTCTGGTTCATCCTGGCGCACGACGCCTACCGGCAGGCGACCGGCGACTTCGACTTCGCCCGCGCGTCGTGGCCACGCCTGCAGCGCGCCGCTCTGTGGCTACGCTACCAGGACATGAACGCCTGTGGCCTGCTCGAGGTGCCCGAGGCGGGCGACTGGGCCGATCTCTACAGCGTGCGCTACAACGTCCTGTACGACAACGTCCTGTACGTGGCGGCGCTGCGCGCGCTGGCCTCGTTCGCACGGGCGTTGGGCGAGGACGGCGACGCGTTCGCGCTCGCCGCCACCGACGTGGCGACCAAGATCGACCTGGTGATGTGGCTCGATCGACCCTGGGACGGTCACGCGTTCGGCGCGCAGCTCGAGCGCCTCAAGGCGCTCCGGCTCGAGTGGTTCTTGCTCTACCAGAACACCGCCACCCTCACGGAGATGCCGTACTACCTGCCGTGGACGGGCTTCCGGGAGTTCGGGAACACCTTCGACGCCTTCGGCAACTGCCTCGCGATCCTCCTAGGGATCGCCGACGAGACCAAGCGCGAGCGCATCCTGACGCACGCGCACGCCGTGGGCGCCGACGCGCCGCGGCCGATCAAGGCGTTCTACCCGCCCATCTACCCGGGCGATCGCGACTGGCGCGAGTACTTCCGCAGCCGCAACCTCAACCTTCCATTTCAGTACCACAACGGCGGGAGCTGGCCGTTCCTCGGCGGGTTCTACGTCGCCGCGCTCCGCTTCGCCGGCTGGAACGCGCGGGCCGAGGCACAGCTCGACGCACTGGCCGAGAGCAACCACCTCGGCAAGCACGGCGAGTGGGAGTTCAACGAGTGGCATCACGGCCTGAGCGGCCGCCCGATGGGGCACCCGCAGCAGGCCTGGTCGGCGGCGATGTACCTCTACGCGCTCGATGCGGTCGAAACGGGGGAGGCGCGCTTCTTCGAGGGGTGGCGCTGAGAGGCGCCGGCGCCGGTCGAGGCGGAGGGGCCTATCCGACCTCGGTCTGCACCACCCCACGCTCCCGTAGGTAGCGGCGGATCTCGTCCATCGCCTCGCCGAGACTGCGGCGCGGCTCGCGTCGGGCGACCTCGACGCCGAACCAGTCGGCATAGGTCTCGAGGAAGGCGCGCCACGTGGTGTGGCCGTCGACCACCGTGTACGCCAGCCCCGGCGCGACCGGTCGATCCACCGCCGCCTCGACCGCGTCGACGAAGTTCTCGACGTGCACGAAGGGCCATGTGTTGCTCCCGTCGAGCGCGTAGCCTATCGCGCCGTCGCGGACGCGCGTCGCGAGCTCCTCGGTGAACACCGATCGCGGGTGGGCACCGAGCACGTTCGGCGGGCGCAGGATCACCACGCCCAGGCCTTGGGCCGCGAACTCGGCCAGGACGCGCTCGGCCATCGCCTTCGTGGCACCGTACAGGTGATCGGCCGCTCGCTCCTCCGGCCACAGGGGCGTCGCTTCGGTGACCAGATCGAGCCCCTCCAGCGCGTACGCGCCACACGTCGACACGTGCACGAAGCGGCGGCAACCCGCCGCCAGCGCCGCCAGCGCCAGCGCGTGGGTACCCCCCTCGTTGACCCGTCGCGCGCGGTCCGGGTCGTCGCCTTCGTCAACGGCGCAGTGGATCACCACGTCGACGCCCGCGACTGCGCGCTCCAGCGACGATTCGTCGAGCATGTCGCCGACGACCGCGTCGACGCCCGGGATGGCCACGGCCCGTCGCACGAGCCCTCGGACTTCGCCAGCGCGCTCGATCCAACGCATCGCCACCCGCGAGCCGATGAAGCCGGTGACACCCGTGATCAGCACACGCTCGGCGACCACGCCCTCGGTCATCCCCGTCACCGCGTCCCACCGATGAGCGCCGCTCCGTACGTGCTTGCGCCGATCAACAGCGCGAGGCCCAGGACGATCACAGACGACACCTCCGAGGTGCGATCGAACGCGTGGATCGGGCATTCTACGCTTGCGAGGGCGTCGCGCTGGTCGAAGGCATGGCGGCCTTCGGCCTTCCGATCGGCGTGCAGTATGTGGTCACCTGGTCCAGCGAGCGCGCGCCGTGGGTGCGCGGTCTCGTCGCAGGGGAGCCCCAACTCGTCGCGACCCGCCGCGACCTCGAGGCCGTGGTCTTCGGGACAGACGGGCCGTTCAGCGTCGTCGCCCGGACGGAGGGCTCGGGCGACTCCAGCCCCAGCCTCGAGGGTGTGCAGCGGCGGATCTGACGGCGCCGCCAAGGCGCATATGCCTCTCGTGGCAGCCATCCGTGGCCGTAACGGCAGGCGCTGGCGCGGGGGGTGGTCGAGGAACGGTCATACGTTCACGTGGTGCGGTTCGACTCGCTCGAATCGACCAGCCGCTCCTGGATCCACCTCTGGGCTTCCGAGCCTGAGGGGACCACGCCGAGCTGTTGGAGTTGACCGAGTCGGTCGTGCTCGCCCCATCCGGTCGTGATCTTGCCGTCGACTACGCGCGCCCAGACCATACCGGTCATGGTCACCATGCGGCCGGTGGCGACGTGCCGGTGGCGGTTGGTCGTCCGCACGACCACGGTGTCACCGAGCACCACCGCCTCGTCGATGGAGACGGACCGCTCGTCGAAGTCGCCGCCCTGTGCCTGAGCGATGAGCGTCGCGCGGTCGCGACGCTGGCCGTACATGACGTCGTAGAAGTCGGGCGCGAGCACCTCCTCGAAGATGGCGCGGTCGCCCGTCGCCCAGCCGTCGAGGTAGCGCCGGACGACGGCGAGGGGGTCGCCGTGCGGAGCAATGCCGTGCGGAGCGTCCTGCTGCGTCATCGTCGTACCTCCACGGTCGTCGTCTCACCGCCGTTCGGAAGGTGGTGCCCTCACGGTACGACAGCCGCCTGGCGTTGCCCCGTGGCGCTGAGGACCGCGTTGGGTGCAGGTACGGACGAGCGGCGGCTCGCGCACCCGTCAGCGCGGTAGCCACACCGATACCGACCGGCCGCGGCAGCGGAACTCCGCCCAACCCGCGTCGTCGGTGACGATGGCGTCCGCGATGTGCTCCGTGACGTCGACGTAGGCGGTGTTCGGCACGCCGACCTGCATCCACTTCGAGGCATCGGAGGCGTTGCTCAGCAGCACGGCGAGTCCGCCGGGGTGCTCCTCGCTGCCGCTGCGTGTCCAACCGATGCAGTGCGGGTCGTCGAAGTGGTCGTGTTGTTCACCGAAAGCGTGGCTGCGACGCGCCTGCAGGCAGCGATCGATCATCCAGCGATGGCTCGCGATCACGATCTCGTGATCCTGTCCGTCGGCGCCCAGGTCGGTGTAGGTCGCGCCGTCGTAGTCGGGTTGGAACACGCACGGGTAGCCGCCGCGGCGCAGCAGGATCGCCGCGTACGCCAGCGGGATGAACCAGGCCTCCACCACCGACTCGAGCGATTGCAGCGGTTGCGTGTCGTGGTTGCTCACCAGCGTCACGGCGAGATCCGGGTGGTCCTTGACGAGGCTGCGGTCGAAGAGGGTGCGTAGGTCGTAGGCATCGCCTGCGCGGCTCGCCTCCGCGAACGCGTAGTGCAGGCCCGTGTCGAACAGCATCATGTTGCCGTCGGTCGCGCCGAGGAAGTGGTGCAGCGCCTCGCCGACGGCCGACCAGTACTCGCCGACGGCGAACAAGGGTCGAGCGCTGTGCTGCCGGAGGTGCTCGAGCCACTCGACGAAGAAGCCCGGGTCGACGTGCTTGACGGCGTCGAAGCGGAACCCGTCGACGCCCGTCGTCTCCAGGTACCACTCGCCCCAGTGCCGCAGTTCCGTGCGCACGTCGGGGTCGTCGATGTCGAGGTTGCACCCCATCAGATAGTCGAAGGTGCCCTTCTCGAGATCGACATTCTCGAGGAAGCGCTTGCCCTCGAACAGGTACACCGCGGGCGTGCCGTCCGCGAGCGAGTTGGCATCGGTGGCGTTGAAGTGCCACCAGTGCCATTGCAGCTCCGAGTACGCACCTTGGCGGCCGGGGAAGGCGAAGTGTGTCCAGGCCTTGATCAACTGCAGCTCGCCGATCTGGCGGTGGCGGTCGTCGGGGTCGAACGGCGTGGCCTGGAACGTCTCCTCGTGATCGCCGCCGAGCTTGTGGTTGATGACGACGTCGGCGTAGACCCGGATCCCCGCCGCGTGCGCGGCGTCGATCGCCTGCAGGTACTCGTCACGGGTACCGTACTTGGTGCGCACCGAGCCCTTCTGGTCGAACTCGCCCAGGTCGAACAGGTCGTAGACGCCGTAGCCGGTGTCGAATCCACCGGCCGCCCCCTTGTAGGCCGGGGGCAGCCAGACCGAGGTGACGCCGGCCGCCGCCAACGCCGGCGCCTCCCGCGTGAGTTGCCGCCACAGCGAACCGTCGGCGGGCGTGTACCAGTGGAAGTACTGCATCATCACGCCGTTGAACTCTTTCATCGCTTCACTGTGGCACGCGCAGCCGCGCCAGTTCGGTGCGCGATGCGGTGGGTCGCGACGGGCAGCCTCGCGCTGGCGCCGGCGCGTCGACGCGGCCGGGCGACGCCGGCGGCGCCGTACACTGGTCTCGCGTCGGTGGCGCACGACGGTAGCCGGCGCGCTCGGGATGGCGGCGGCAGGAGCGCTCGACGAGGGGCTGACGTGATGAGCGGAGATCGAAGCGACGACCGAGCGTGCTGCGCGCACTCGCGCGCCGCCGTTGCGAGCAGCGTCGGTGCGGCCGGCGCCTCGGATGTCCGACCCGGCGCGACCCGGTCGGCCGTCGCCTCGTCCGCTTCGACGGGTGCGTCGCGCCCGACGTTGGACGCGCGCGTGCAGCTACCCGGTGGCGTGTTCCGCATGGGCACCGACGCCCCGACGTTCGTCCAGGACGGCGAGGGCCCGGTGCGCCGTGTCCGAGTCCCCCCGTTCGCGATCGACGCCTGCGCTGTGCGCGTGGCACGCTTCGCGGCGTTCGTGGACGCTACTGGCTACGTCACCGACTCCGAGCGCTTCGGATGGTCGTTCGTGTTCCACGCGTTCGTGGTGCCAGGCACCCGCGTGGGCGGCACGCCGGCGGGGGCGCCGTGGTGGCGGCAGGTGTTCGGCGCCACGTGGCGGACGCCCGAGGGCCCAGCGAGCGACGTCGCCGACCGCATGGATCACCCCGTCGTGCACGTCAGCTGGAACGATGCGGCCGCGTTCGCGGCGTGGGCCGGAGGCAGGCTGCCGTCGGAGGCCGAATGGGAGTACGCGGCGCGCGGTGGGCTGGACCAGGCGATCTTCCCGTGGGGCGATGAGCTCGAACCGGGCGGCGAGCATCGCTGCAACGTGTGGCAGGGAACGTTCCCCGACCACGACGAGGCCGCCGACGGTTACTCGGGGACCGCGCCGGTGGACGCATACCCACCGAACGCCTTCGGGCTCCACGGGGTCACGGGGAACGTCTGGGAGTGGTGTGCGGATCGCTTCTCGGCGACGCACCGCCGCGGGGCGCTCGATGACCCGCGGGGTCCCGAGGCGGGTCAGGGTCGCGTGATGAAGGGCGGCTCGTACCTCTGCCACGCGAG